>CBIHRX010000091.1:0-21098 GCA_966212555.1 uncultured Massilia sp. | reverse complement strand
CATCCGGCGGCGGTGCCCGAGCCGGCCTGAGCGCATCACGTGCGCGATAATGATCCTCTGAGCACAACCAGAGGATCATCTTGCACAACTTCGACTTTCATAATCCCACCCGCATCCTGTTCGGCGCAGGCCAGATCGAGCGCATCGGCAAACTGGTCCCGCCCGATGCCCGCGTCCTCGTGCTGTACGGCGGCGGCAGCATCCGCGCCAACGGCACGTTCGACGCCGTGATGGCTGCCCTGGCCGGCCGCACCGTGTTCGAATTCGGCGGCATCGAACCGAATCCCACGTATGAAACGTTGTCGGAGGCGATCGCGCTCGTGCGCCGGGAACGCGTGGACTTCCTGCTGGCCGTCGGCGGCGGCTCCGTCATCGACGGCACGAAATTCGTGGCGGCCGGCTCCCTGCTCGACGCCGACCCGTGGACCATCCTCGAACAGCACGCGAAGAACGTGCACGCGGCGCTGCCGATCGGCGTCGTGCTGACCCTGCCGGCCACCGGCTCGGAGATGAACGCCGCCGCCGTCATCACGCGCAAGCGCACGCAGGAGAAATTCGCGTTCATCTCGCGCACCGTGTATCCGCAGTTCGCCGTGCTCGACCCGACCCGCACGTACACGCTGCCCGCGCGCCAGGTGGGCAATGGCGTCGTCGATGCGTTCGTGCACGTGATGGAACAGTACATGACGGTCCCGGCCCAGGCCAAGGTGCAGGACCGCTTCGCCGAAGGCCTGCTGCTGACGCTCGTGGAGGACGGTCCGCGCGCACTGGCCACACCGGATAACTACGACGTGCGCGCCAACCTGATGTGGACGGCCACGCTGGCCTTGAACGGCCTGATCGGCACCGGCGTACCGCAAGACTGGTCCACGCACACGATCGGCCACGAACTGACCGCGTTGTACGGCCTCGACCACGCGCAGACGCTGGCGATCGTGCTGCCGTCGATGCTGCGCGTGCGCCGCGCCGCCAAGCGCGAGAAGCTGCTGCAATACGCGACCCGCGTGTGGGAGCTGCACGCCGGCGGCGAGGACGCGCGCATCGACGCGGCGATCGCCCGCACGGAAGACTTCTTCCGCACCATGGGCGTGGGGACAAAGCTGTCCGACTATGGACTGGGCCGCGACGCGATCCCCCCCGTGATCGCCGCGCTGGAAGCGCACGGCATGACGCGCATGGGCGAGACCGGCGAGGTCACGCTGGCCGTGGCGCGCGAGGTGCTGGACGGGGCCGCCTGATCGCGGAACCATCCGCTTTACAACATGTCTATTGACTGAAGCATCACGACAAGGCGCGTTGTGCTACACTCGCGCCTTCGCTAGGGGTCCTGGGAGTTCGCTTCCCGGGTGAGAGATACCCTTCGTACCTGATCTGGATAATGCCAGCGAAGGAAAGCGCAACGCAGTTCCCATCCTTGTTTGCCCTTCCCCCCGTTGGCTCCGGCTTTTAAGAAAAAGCAGCGCGCCCCTTGCCGGCGCGCGAACACGAGCACACCATGAACCGTCAACTGAAGTACTCGATCCTGGCCTGCGCGCTGATGCAAGCGTACGCCCATGCACAGGACACCGCCCACCCCGTCGCCGAAGTCGTCGTGACGGGCAACCGTTTCATTACCGTCGACCGCGCCAGCGTCGGCGGCTTCGGCGAGGCGTCGCTGTTCGACACCCCGGCCTCCATCACCGCCATCGGCCGCACGCAGCTGCAGGACCTGTCGATCCGTTCGACGACCGAGGCGATGCGCTTCGACGCGTCCGTCGCCGACGCCTACAATGCCGTCGGCTATGCCGAGCAGTTCTCGATCCGCGGCTTCGCCCTCGACAACAACTACAGCTACCGCAAGGACGGCTTCGCAATCCCGGGCGACACGCAGATCCCGCTCGAGAACAAGGAGCGCATCGAAGTGCTGAAGGGCCTCGCGGGCCTGACGGCCGGCATCGCCACGCCGGGCGGCATCGTCAACTACGTGACCAAGCGTCCGACGAACGCACCGCTGCGCTCCGCGACCGTGGAAGTGTCCGAGCGCGGCACCCTGTACGGCACCGTCGATCTCGGCGGCCGTTTCGAGGACCGGCGATTCGGCTACCGCATCAACGCAGCCGCCGCCGACCTGCATCCGTACGTGCGCGGCGCGAACGGCGACCGCCAGTTCGTGTCCGCCGCCTTCGACTGGCAGATCACCCCGGACGCGCTGCTGCAACTGGACATGGATTACCAGCGCAAGGCCCAGATCACGGCGCCCGGCTTCCAGCTGATCCAGAATACGACCTTGCCGACGGGCGTGTCGGCCAAGATGCTGCTGAACGACCAGCCGTGGACCCGCCCCGTCACGACGAAGGACAGCAACCTGGGCCTGCGCTTCGAATACAAGCTCGCCCCCGGCTGGCTCGCGACCGTCTCCGGCAACAAGCACTGGTTCAAGCGCGACGACTTCACCGCCTTCCCCTACGGCTGCAGCAACGAGGGCGCGGGCTACTACCCCGGCTATTGCGCCAACGGCGACTACGACGTCTACGATTACCAGAGCACGGGCGAGCGCAAGGCGCCGTGGGGCGTGCAGGCGCAGGTGCAGGGACAATTCGCGACCGGCGCGATCCGCCACGCGCTCACCGTCGGCGCGTCGTATTCCGAGCGTCACGACAGCTTCGGCGAGTACGTCTACGACTACGTCGGCTACAGCAACCTGTGGAACCCGCTCGTGACGCCGCACGTCCCCGCCGACCGCGTGACCGGCCCCGTGTTCGAGCACCGCAGCGACGACGAGCGCGCCCTGTTCGCACAGGACATCGTGAAACTGGCGGACCAGTGGACCGTGCATGCGGGCCTGCGCCGCGTGGAGATCGAGCGCAGCGAATACGTCCCCGACATCGGCGGTTACGTACACGGGAACGACTCGTTCCTGCTGCCGAACGTGGCCCTCGTATTCAGCCCGGCACGCGACTGGAACGTGTACGGCGCCGTCAGCCACGGCCTCCAGCACGGCGGCATCGCGCCGATGCAGACGACGAACGAGAACCAGGTGCTGGCGCCGCAGCGTTCGCGCCAGGTGGAGATCGGCGCCAAGGCCGCGCTGGACAACGGCATCAACCTGTCCGCCGCGCTGTTCCAGATCCGCCAGGGCCTGGAGTACACGAATGCGGCCAACACCTTCGTCCGCAACGGCAAGGAGACCCACCGCGGCATCGAGCTGACGGCGCAGGGCCGGGCGACGCCGGCGCTGGACTGGAGCGTGTCGCTGATGGCGCTGAACACGCGCCAGGAAGGCACGGGCCAGGCGGGCATCGACGGCAAGCGCGTGACGGACGTCCCCGCGTTCAAGTCGACGGCATGGGTGCAGTACGCCGTCGCCGCGATCCCGGGCCTGAAGCTGGACGGCACGTGGCAGTACTCGGGCAAGAAGGCGTTCGACGTCGAGAACACCGTGTTCGTGCCGGACTACCACGTGTTCGGCGTGGGCGCGTCGTACGGCCTGAAATGGGGCACGACGAACGTCACCCTGCGCGCGCGGGCGGAGAACCTGTTCGACAAGTTCTACTGGCGCGACGTGACGCCGGCGCTGGGCGGCTACCTGCTGCCGGGGGCGCCGAGGACGTTCAGGGCGTCGGCGCAGTTCGACTTCTAACCAACGTCGTCCCCGCGCAGGCGGGGACCCATGCTGAGTTTCCGAAGTCAGTCCGTCAAATATATCCCGCCAAATCCGACGTACCGAGTTCTGTTGCTCAGTATGGGTTCCCGCTTTCGCGGGAACGACGGGCTTCCGGTGGTCCTATCAACGCTTCCACCTGCCCCACCCGCTCCTCCAGCTCGCCCGTCAACAGCGTGAACGGAATCCCCCGCGCATCCAGCACCTCCACCAGCTGCGCATGCACCCGCTGCCGCACCTCCTCCGACTCGCGCTGCAACCCGTCCGGCACCCACGGCAGGTCCGGCGCCGCGACGAGCGTGAACGCGTAGTCGTGTTCCGCCTCCAGCGCGAGCAGGTCGGGCGGCACGCGGCCCCAGTAGATGCGGCTGTACACGGCCGTCATCAGCGGCGTCGTGTCGACGAACAGGAAGTCCTTTACGCGCGCATCGGCCACGAACGATTCCTCGCGCGCGCGCTGCGTGCGCGCGATGCCGGTCTGGTCGTCCTCGTACGGCACGCGCGCATTCACCTCGACGAATTCGCGCAGGTACTCCGGCACCCACAGCGTGCCGTAGCGCGCCGCCAGCGCCTGCGCCAGCGTCGACTTGCCCGTCGACTCCGCACCCAACAGCGCCACGCGTGCCACCGGCGCGATCGTCATCGCGCGCCCTCCGCCACCGGCATGTCCGCATCCTGCGCGGCATTGGTCCACGCGCGCAGGCCCAGCACGGCCAGCACGACGAACACGGCGTACAGGATCGCCGTCAGGTGCAGGCCCTTGTAGACGTACAGGCCCACGTACAGGATGTCGACGACGATCCACGTGTGCCAGTTCTCGATCTTCTTTTTCGCCGTGAGGAGTTGGCCCAGCAGGCTGCCCGCGGTGAGGAAGCCGTCCATGTGCGGCACGTCCGTGTCCGTGTACGCCTTCAGGAACGCCGACAGCGCGACGAAGCCGACGGCCCAGCCGACCAGCGAAGCGACCCAGCCGGCGCCCGCCAGGCGCGTCACGGGCAGCGGCTTGCCTTCGGCGCCGCGCAGCCACTGCCACCAGCCCCAGATCGACGCGGCGATGAACACACCCTGCAGGCCGGCGTCGCCGTACAGGCGGGCGTCGAAGAACACGACGCCGTACGTGGCCGACGACACGATGGCGAAGAACCAGCCCCAGTGATTGCGCAGGATGGTCAGGACGACCGTCGCGACGGACAGCACGAAGCCGAGCAGTTCGAGCGGCGTGGTGGAAAAGCCCAGCAGGACCAGGGTATCGTTCATGGGCGGACAATGGCAGGTGAGTCGGCGATTATGGAAGGTGGCGCGGGTTTATGCAACCCGACGGCGACTGTCCGTTTCCGGACACCGCTGCCCGCCGGCGGGCAATGCGCCGCCCCGCCTCCAGAGGGAAGCCATGCTGGCACGCGGCTTGCAATACAGGCACCATCACTTTGCACGCTTCGATCATGGACCAGGCCATCCCGCTCGACATCCTCCGCCGCCGCACCCGCGTGCGGCTCGCTTCCACGCTCCTCGTGCTCGGCGCCCTGTGCGCCGCCGCGTGGGGCCTGAACCGCGCGCTGCGTCCGGGCGTGTCCGCCGCCGACGTCGTCATCGCGGAAGTCAGGCGCGGGAACGTGGACAACACGGTGGGCGCGGCCGGCGTCGTCATCCCCGTGCACGAGGAAGTGGTGGCGAGTCCCGGCGCGAGCCGCGTCGCGAAAGTCCTCGCCAAGCCGGGCCAGCAAGTCCGCGCGGGCGACCTGCTGCTGGAGCTGGACGACCGCGAGATCCGCCTCGCGCTGGAAGCGCTGCGGGAACAGCTGGCGCAGCAGGACAACCGCATCGCGACACTCCGACAGGAACTGGAACAGAAACGCACGCAGATCGTAAGCAGCATCGAGCTGCTGGAGATCGACCTGCAAGCCGCGCGCGCGACGCTCGAACGCAACGAGAAGCTGCGCAGCAGCGGCCTCGTATCGGGCGAAAACCTGCTGACGGCGCAACTGAACGTCAAGCGCACGGAGATCCAACTGCGCCAGCAGCGCGCGCTGCTCGACGCGACGCATCGCACGACGGCCAGCAGCATCGCCGCCGCCGACCTGCAGAAGGCGATCCTGCAAAAACAGATCGCGCAGCAGGAACAGCTGCTCGACCGCACCCGCGTACGCGCCCCGTTCGGCGGCATGCTGACGTGGCTGCTGGAGGAAGAAGGCGCCAGCGTGGCGGCGGGCCAGCTCGTCGCGCGCGTCTCCGAATCGAACAACTACCGCGTGGAGGCCACGCTGTCCGATTTCCACGCGCGCCAGCTCGCGCCGGGCCAGGCCGTGCGCGTGGAGCAGAACGGCGAAGTCATGGCCGGCAGCGTCCACACGATCCTTCCCGAAATCCAGAACGGCACCATCAAGCTGCTCGTCGACCTGGCCCAGCCCCGGAATGGGAGTCTCCGCAACAAGATGCGCGTGGACGTCAACGTCGTCACGGAGCGCCGCACGAACGTGCTCGTGGTCGACAGCGGCCCCGCGTTCAATGGCCGCGGCCCGCAGCCGGCGTTCGTCGTGCGGGACGGCGTGGCGCGCAGGACGACCCTCGACCTGGGCGCCGGCGACGGCAAGGTCGTCGAGGTCGTGACCGGCGCGCACGCGGGCGACCGCGTCGTCGTCTCCGACACGGCCGACTTCAAGAACCGCGACAGCATCCGTATCACGCACTGAATCCAACCGAGAGGACACCATGATCAGACTGAACCAGGTCAGCAAGACCTACCGCACCGACAAGGTGGAAACGCTGGCCCTGAAGGACATCGACCTCGTCGTCGACCGGGGCGAATTCGTCGCGCTGATGGGCCCCAGCGGCTGCGGCAAGAGCACGCTGCTGAACCTCGTCGGCCTGCTCGACCGGCCCAGCCAGGGCGGCATCGAGGTGGACGGCATCCCGATCACGCGCTACGCCGACCGCCAGCTCGCGAAGCTGCGCAACCGGACGTTCGGCTTCATCTTCCAGAGCTTCCACCTGATCCCGGACCTGCGCGTGATCGACAACGTCGAACTGCCCCTGCTCTACCGCAGCGTGTCCGGCGGCGAGCGGCGCCGGCTCGCGCGCGAGGCGCTCGCCCGCGTGGGCCTGTCCGCGCGCATGGACCACTATCCGAACCAGCTGTCCGGCGGCCAGCAGCAGCGCGTGGCGATCGCACGCGCCATCGTGGGCCAGCCGCACGTGCTGCTCGCGGACGAGCCGACGGGGAACCTGGACAGCCGCATGGGCGCCGAGATCATGGACATCCTGCTGACACTGAACGCGGAAGGCACGACCATCGTGATGGTCACGCACGACGAGCGCGAGGCGTCGCAGGTCGGCCGCATCGTGCGCGTGTTCGACGGCCAGCTCGTCCAGCCGGAGCATCTCCATGCTGCGTAACTACCTGCTGACCGCGTACAAGGTCTTCATGCGCCGCAAACTGTTCACGGCCATCAACCTCGCCTGCATCGTGCTCACGCTCGTCGTGCTGATGGTGATCAGCGCCCTGCTCGACACGGCGTTCTGGCCGACCGGCGTGGAGGGCCGGAGCGACCGCCTGCTGCAGGTGTACGGCATGCGCAGCGAGAGCGTCAACGACAAGGGCCTTCCCACCGGCCTGCGCACCGGCCTGCTGGGCTACAAGACGATCGCGCGCTACCTCATGCCGTTGCAGAGCGTGGAGCGCGTCTCGGCCATCACGACGACGAGCGAGGTGTCGGTCTACCAGGGCGACCGCGTCAGCCGGCTCGACATGCGCCGCGTCGACGCGAATTACTGGAAGATCATGCAGTTCAAGCTGCTGGCCGGCCGCCTGCCGATCGATGACGACGACCGCCTGGGCCGCATGGTGGCCGTCGTCAACGCGACGAGCGCGAGCAAGCTGTTCCCCGGCGCCGCCGCGGTCGGACAACGCATCAGCGTGGACGGCCAGGCGTTCGAGATCATCGGCGTCGTCGCGGACGTCATCCACATCAACGCGTATGCCGACATCTGGGCGCCGCTGGCGACGTTCCCGTCGTCGAACTACCGCGACGAATACACGGGCAGCTTCGCCGCGCTGCTGCTGGCGCGCTCTCCCGCCGACCTGCCGCGCATCCGTGCCGACGTCGAGCGCGTCGCCAAGACCATCCAGCCCGTGGGCGACCAGATCTTCGGCAAGACGACGTTCTGGGCCGACACCAAGCTCGACGTCGTCGCCCGCGCGCTGCAGGGCCGGGAAAGCCACGTCGATTCCGGCGGCAACCGGCTGCTCGTGATGATCGCGGGCGGCATGCTCGTGTTCATGCTGCTGCCCGCGCTGAACCTCGTCAACCTGAACATGGGCCGCATCATGGAACGCAGCGCGGAGATCGGCGTGCGCAAGGCCTTCGGTGCGACCAGCCTGCAGCTGGCGGGCCAGCTCGTCGTCGAGAACGTGCTGCTGTGCCTCGCCGGCGGCCTGCTCGGCCTGGCCTGCGCCCAGGGCGTGCTGTGGTGGCTCGAAGCGTCGCAGCTGATCCCGTACCTGGAAGTCCACATCAACCCGACCGTGTTCGGCTGCGGCATGCTGCTCGCCTTCGTGTTCGGCCTGCTGTCCGGCGCGATCCCCGCATGGAAGATGTCGCGCCTCGATCCCGTCCATGCCTTGAAAGGAGCCGCGTGATGCTGCGCCATTTGTTGCGACTGACCTGGAAACGCAAGTCCAGGAATGTGATGCTGAGCCTCGAGATCCTGCTCGCCTTCGTGATCGTGTTCGGCATCGCCGCGTTCGCGCTGCGCTACTGGCAGCTGTACCGCGAGCCGGTCGGCTTCGACGGCACCGACACGTGGTCCGTGACGATGCAGATGGGCGAGGCACCGCCCAAGTCCATCGCGCCGGACGTGTACGACACGCTGCGCAGGAGTCTCCTCGAACTGCCGGAAGTGCGCGCGGTGAGCTTTGCCAGCTATGCGCCCTATACCCGCTCGACATGGACCACGACGTTCGCTTCGCCGCAGACCGGTACCGCCGTGCAGACCAATACCATCGAAGCGGGCGACGACCTGCCGGAGGTGCTCGGCATGCGGCTCGTGGCCGGCCGCTGGTTCGGCACCGCCGACGACGGCCAGGACGCGCGGCCCGCAGTGGTGAACCGGCGTGTGGCGGCCGAGATGTTCCCGGGCCGGCCGGCGCTGGGCCAGCGCTACACGAGCACCGACTACGGCGTCACGCGCACCTTCCGCGTGATCGGCATCGTGGACACGTTCCGCAACCAGGGCCCGCTGATGGTGCCGACGAACTTCGTCCTCATGCGGTTCACGCCGCACACGACGGAATCGCGCGTGCGCACGATCCTGCTGCGCGTCGCCCCCGGCACGCCGCGCGGCTTCGAGGCGAAGCTGAACCAGCGACTCAAGGCGGTCCGCAACGACTGGGGCTACCAGATCGCGCCCCTGCAATCGCTGCGCGCGTCGCTGCTGAAGGAGCAGCTCGTTCCGCTCGCCGTGGCGGGCGTGATCGCGTCGTTCATGCTCGTGATGGTCGCTTTCGGCCTGTTCGGCGTGCTGTGGCAGAACACGACGCGGCGCATTCCCGAGATCGGCCTGCGCCGCGCGATCGGCGCGCGCGCCACGGACATCTACCGCCAGATCGTGTTCGAACAGCTGCTGCTCGGGTCCCTGGCGATGGGCGTCGGCCTCGTGCTGCTCGTGCAGCTGCCGCTCACGGGCGCGCTGGGCGACACCTTGAACTGGCCCGTGTTCGCCGGCGCCGTCGGGCTGTCGATGGCCGTTATCTATCTGCTATCCTTGGCGTGCTCGCTCTACCCCGGCTGGCGCGCGAGCCGCCTCGATCCGGCCGCGGCACTGCACTACGAATAGAAAGACCAACATCCCATGGAATCGCAACGCAGGCGGCGCGTACTGGTCGTCGACGACGACCACGCCGTCCAGGTCTCGCTGGCCCTGCTCCTGAAGCAGGCCGGCTTCGACGCCGCATGCGCGGACGGCCCGCGCGAGGCGCTGGCACAGCTCGAATCGGCTTCGTTCGATCTCGTTTTACAGGACATGAATTTCTCGCTGCAGACGAGCGGCGAGGAAGGCCTCGACCTGCTCGCCCGCATCAAGGCGGCGCATCCCTCCCTGCCTGTGCTCCTGATGACGGCCTGGGGCTCGATCGCGCTGGCCGTGCGCGGCGTGAAGGCCGGCGCCGCCAATTTTTTCACGAAGCCCTGGGACAATGCCCAACTGGTCGACCTGATCGCGGCGACGCTGGATCTCGGCACACCGCCTGCCGCGGCCTGCCGCACGCGCGCCACGCTCGATGCGAAGTACGACTTCGGCGGGATCGTCGGCGAGCATCCGAAGCTGCTGAAAGTGCTGGAGACGATCGCGCAGGTCGCGGCCACGCGCGCGCCCGTGCTGATCCTCGGCGAGAGCGGTACGGGCAAGGAGCTGATCGCGGACGCCATCCACCGCAACAGCCCGCGCCGGGACGCCCCCATCGTCAAGATCAACATGGGGGCGATCACGACGTCGCTGTTCGAGAGCGAGATGTTCGGGCACGTGCGCGGCGCCTTCACGGACGCGCGCGACAACCGCAAGGGCCACGTCGCCAGCGCCGACGGCGGCACGCTGTTCCTCGACGAGATCGGGGAGCTGAACCGCGGCGACCAGGTCAAGCTGTTGCGCGTGCTGCAGGACCAGCGCTACCAGCCCGTGGGCGCGAGCCGCGCGGAGCAGGCGGACGTGCGCGTGATCTCGGCCACCAATCGCGAGCTGGCGGAACTCGTGGCCGCCGGCGACTTCCGCGAAGACCTGTTTTATCGACTGAACCTGATCACGATCCGCCTGCCGCCGCTGCGCGAGCGGCGCAGCGACATCCCCCTGCTGGCGCGCCACATCGTGGGGAATGTCGCCGACAGCTACGGCATCGCCGCCGTCACGCTCGCCCCGCAGGCACTGGACTGGCTCGCGGCGCAGCCGTGGCCCGGCAACATACGCCAGCTGAAGCAGACGCTGGAACGCACGCTGCTCCTCGCGGGCAAGGACACGCTCACGCAGGCGGACTTCCTCGCGACGAGCGCCGTCGACGACAACGTGGGCGGAGGAAGGCTGGGCGTGGACGGCATGACGCTGGACCAGGTCGAGCGCCTGATGATCGAACAGGCGCTGCGCCAGCACGCCGGCAATATCTCGCGCGTGGCCAAGGCGCTCGGCCTGTCGCGCACCGCGCTGTACCGCCGGCTGGAGCGGCATGGCCTCGGCGACGCCGGCGCGGACGGCGCCGCATGATGCGGTTGCGTCCCCGTCTCGGCACCTACATCGTGGCGCTGCACGTGCCGCTGTTCGGCTGCGCCGCCCTGCTGCTGCCCGCGCGGCCCTTATTGTTCGTCGGTGCGGAAGGCCTGCTGCTCGTGAGCCTGGGCCTGGGCTGGCGGCTCGTGCGCCAGGCACTGGAACCGCTCGGCTACACGCGCCGCTTCCACGAGCTGCTGCAGGACCAGCACTACGCCAACCGCCTGGCCGCGCCCGCGTCGCGCGAACTGGACGACCTCGTGGATACCTTCAACACGATGCTGGCCGCGCTGCACCGCGAGCGCCTGGCCATCGGCGAGCAGCAGGGTTTCCTCGACCGCCTGCTGGAAGCGACGCCCGTGGCCGTCCTCGTGTTCGACTTCGACGGCGCGATCAGCCTCGTGAACGCGAGCGCGGGCGAACTCCTCGGCCTGCACCGGCCGCACGGCAAGCCGCTGGCGGCGTGGAGCGGCGAAGACGCCGGCTTCGCGCCGAACCTCGACGCCCGCGGCCGCGCGCGCAGCCGCCAGCTCGCGGCGCAACTGGACGCCCTGCCGCTGGGCGAATCGCGCCTGCTGACGGACCCGGACGGCCGCCGCTACCGCGCGCAACGCGGCCAGTTCTACGACCGCGGCTTCGCGCGCCACTTCGTCATGGTCGAGGAATTGACGGCGGAACTGGAAGACTCGGAGCGCGCGACGTACGCGCGCCTGATCCGCGTGCTGGCGCATGAAGTCAACAACACGGTGGCCGCGACGGGTTCCGTGCTCGACTCCCTGCTGTACTACCGCGGCCAGCTCGACGAACGGGACGCGGGCGACTTCGCGACCGCGATCGTCGCCGTCAAGCGCCGCAACGGGAGTCTCGGCGAATTCATCGACCGCTTCACGAAGGTCGTCAAGATGCCGCCGCCGGAACCGCGTCCGACGGATTTGAAAGCCGTCGTCGACGACATCCTGTGGCTGAACCGCGAACAGTGCAACAGCCGCGGCATCCTGCTTGCCTGGCACCGCTGCGACGCCGTCGCGCCGCTCGCGCTGGATGCGCAGCTGATCGAGCAGGCGCTCATGAACATCGTCAAGAATGCGATGGAAGCGATCGAGGCCGCCGGTCAGGCGAGCGGCACGATCAGGCTGGAACTCGTGAACGAAGGCCGGCGCGTGCGGCTGTCGGTCGTCGACTCGGGCGACCTGCTGGCGACGGGGCCGGCGCGGCCGTTGTTCACGCCGTTCTTCACGACGCGAAAAGGCGGCCAGGGGATCGGATTGATGTTCGTGCGCGAGGTGCTGCAGCGGCACGGGTGCGCGTATTCGCTGGCACCGGGGGCGCCGGGAGAGACGCGGTTCGACGTCTGGTTCCAGCTGGCGTGATGCGGACGTTCGCGTGGGCTCGGGGAGCCCACCCTACGGCGCTGGCGTTATGCGGACGTTGGGTCCCCCGAACGACGCCGGCGTTATGCGGACGTTGCGTCCCCCGAACGACGCCGGCGTCATGCGGACGTTTGGTCCACCGAACGACGGCGGCCGTAGGGTGGGCGGCCTCCGCCCACCATGCAAACCGTCAGCTCTTCGGGTATTTGATGGTCATCTCGCGCAGCAGGTTGTCCGCGTGGTCCACTTCCTTCATCACCCACAACATGTAGCGGATGTCGACGTGGATCGCGCGCGTGATCACCGGGTCGAAGTACCAGTCCTTCGTGATCGACTCGTAGGTCGAATCGAAGTTCAACCCGACGAGTTCTCCGCGCTTGTTCATCACGGCGGAACCGGAATTGCCGCCCGTCGTGTCGGCGCTCGACAGGAAGTTCACCGGCACCGTGCCCAGCGCCGGATCCCTGAACTGGCCATAACGCTTGTCGCGGATCGCCTGCAGCAGCGCGTTCGGCGCGTCGAACGGCGCCTTGCCGGTCTGCTTCTCGACGATGCCCTCCAACGTGGTGAACGGTCCCTTGGTGATCCCGTCGCGCGGGCTGTACGGCGCCACGGTGCCGTAGGTCACGCGCAAGGTGCCGTTGGCGTCCGGGTACACCGGCTTGCCCTGCGACTTCGTCCCCGCGACGACGGCGTCCATGTACCGCGGAACGACGCGTTCCAGGTTGCCGGCGACTTCCTTGCGGCGTTCTTCCAGCGCCATGCCGACGTCGTGCAGGCGCACGGCCAGCTGGATGAACGGGTCGTTCGATTTGCGGAACGCGTCCGCGTCCTTGCCGATCCACGCGAGGCGCTTCGCGGTGTCGCCCAGCTCCGTGCCCTTGTACAGCGGCGCCAGCGCGTTCTGCGCGGGCACCAGCGCATCGAGGCCGTGCGGCCGCGCCTTCGGATCGATCTTGCCGTAGCGGACCAGCGCCGCCTGCCAGCGGGCCTGGTCGACGCTCGCAACGAACGATTGCTCGAGGCGGGTCAGGCGCGCCTTGATGAACGAGACGTCGCGCTCCTGGTAGCCCGCTTCGCGCTGCGCGTCCGGCTTCTGGTGTTCCAGCGCCAGGCGGTACAAGGTGCGCGCGCTTTTCAGGAGGTCGCTGTGCGTGGCTTCCGCCCATGCGGTCTCCTGCTGCGTCGTCGCCATGTCGGCGGCGATGGCGGCGTCGAGGTCGGCCAGGAGGTTCTTCGGGCCCTTGTAGCCGGTCTCGTGTACGTGCTGTTTGTACCAGCCGCGGAACTCGGCGTCCTGGGCGTCCTTGATGGCAGCGATGTCCTTGCGCGCGAAGCCGTCCAGCAGGCCGCGCGTCTTCTTCAGCACGTTGTTCAGGCTCTTCGACACGCTGGCGTAGCGCACCGTGTAGTCCGGGTTGCCCATCGTGGCGGCCGCGATCACGGAGAGGTCGGCCGTGATCGACGCCACCTTGGCCGGATAGTCGACGTCGCGCGCGAAACGGATCTCGGCCGGCAGCTTGTAGCGGCTCGTGCGGCCCGGGTAGCCGGCCAGCAGGATCGGGTCGCCCGCCTTCAGGCCTTCGGCCGAGACGACGAGGAAGCTCTTCGATCGATAGGGCACGTTGTCCGGCGACGGATCGGCCGGACGGCCATCCTTGCCGACATAGGCGCGCAGGAAGGAAAAGTCGCCGACGTGGCGCGGGAATTCGTAGTTGTCGATGTCGCCGCCAAAATCGCCCACGCTGTTCGCGGGCGCGTAGACGAGGCGCACGTCGCGGATCAGCAGTTGCTTGATGCGGTAGTACGCGCCGCCGCGGTTGAACGCGGGAACCGAGCAGCGGTACGCCTTGTCGCTCTCGCACTCCGCGATCAGCGCCTTGATGCGCGCCTCGACCTGCTCGTGGCGCTCCTTGCCCGGCAGGTTGGGCGCCAGGCCCTTGAGGACGCGGTCCGTCACGTTCTCGACCTTCTCCGTCACGTAGACGACCGTGTTCGGGCCACCCGGCAGTTCTTCCGCGCGGGTCTTCGCGAGGAAGCCGTTGGCGATGTAGTTGTGTTCCGGGGTCGAATTGCGCTGGATCGCGCCGTAGCCGCAGTGGTGGTTGGTGACGACGAGACCGTCCGGCGACACGAACGACGCCGAGCAGCCCGGCGTCGCCACGATGGCGCTCATCGGGTGTTTCGACAGGTCGGCGAGCCGCTCGGCCGGGATCGTGATGCCGATGCGTTTCAGCTCGGATTTCAGCTGGGGCAGCTGGTGCGGCTGCCACTGGCCCTCGTCGGCGAGCGCACCGGCGCTCGCCCCCAGCAGGGCGACGGGAAGGACGACGGATTTGAACAAGACAAACCTCGGATAAAAAAAAGCAAACACGAGTATATCGTCCGCTTGTCTTGTTTCGGAAACAAAATTGTCACGATTCGTCCTGGAAGAGTATGTACAGCCCCCGTATCGGCGTAGCGCGGACGCCACATCCCGTCATTCCGCTGATCAGGCGTATTTACGTTTGCGCCGCCGCAGCGCCGCCGCCATCCCCGCCAGCGCCGCCGCGCACAACGCCGGCGACGTTGGTTCCGGCAGGCCCACGCGCACCTCATCCAGCGCGGGCGCGCTGTAGCCCGCCTGCCGGTTCGCGGCCGAGAAGGCGAAGTAGCGCACTTCGTCGAAACCGTTCCCGTCGACGAGGCCGAGGATCGCGCCGCGCGGCGCACTGAAGTTGCCGCTGCCGGTGCGCAGGCCGTCGGCGTACGTGGCCCAGTAGCCGTTCAGGGCCTGGTAGCCGCTGGCGGCCGCGAACTCGATCCGGTAGAAGTCCGCCCCGTCCGCGCGGCGCACGCTGATGTACGCGTTCATGCCGGCCGTGGCGAAGTAATTGCCGGTGAACGCGGGACTCAGGTCGGACACGGCGTCGTAGCAGTCCACGCCCGCGTAGCCGCAGCCGTTGTTGGCGCCGTAGCCGCTGGCGTGGAACAGCAGGCCGTCCTCGACCCAGTCGTTGGCGAGCGCCGTGTTCAGGTCGAAGTGCGCCGCGTTGGTCGCGGTGCCGACGGCCGTGCCCGCGCCCAGCGTCTGCAGCACGGCGGCGCCGGCAGCCTGCGCGGCGAAGGCCAGGGCGGCTGCGCACAGCAGGCGGTTCTTGAAATGCATGGTCGTCTCCATCATGGCGTGGGAATCAGGTCGAGCGCGTCGTAGCTGTAGCCGGGGCTCAGGAAGCGGATGCCGCTCGAGCCGCTGATCGCGGTCAGCGTCAGCACGTTCTGCCCCACGACCAGTTCGCCGGCGGGGATGTCGAACGTGTACATCGTGTTGTTGCCGCGGTAGGTGCCGACCGTCAGCGTGCGCGACGACGGCTGCGTGGACGCGGGCGGATTCGCCGACACCCAGCCGTTCACCTGCGCCTTCGGCCGTCCGCCAGCGAATGCGTCGGTGATGCCGACCCGCAGCCGCAGCGGCACGATCTGGCTCGCGCGCAGGTTGAAGCGCACCGTCAGCGTGCCGTTCACGTCCTTCCACTGGTAGGCCGGAAAGCCCGTCGCCGGCGTCGACGTGCCGACCACGTAGTCGCCCGGCGTCCACGACGCCATGCGCACGTCGGACGGGTGCATCGTCGTCACCTTGGCGCCGTTGACGAATTCCGCCGGCGTGCCGTCCCACTCGCCGATGCGCCAGAGCGCGGCCGCGCTGCCCGGATCGCCCGTCACGGCAACCGTGCCAGCATCCGTCGTGGCGCCCGCACTGACCGTCACCGTGCGCGTATCGACCGCCAGCTCGTTCTTGTAGACCTTCATCGTGTAGGTCCCGGGGATCATGCCGGCGCTTGCGAAATGGCCGTCGGTGGCGTCGGCCGTCGTCCAGTACTGCGCGGTCGCGTTCGAGAAGCCGACCGTGTAGGCGAAGCGCGGATCGCGGCCCGCGATGGCGCTGCCGCTGACGGCGCCGCGCGCCTCCGGCCCCACCCAGCCCGTGAGGCCGAGGGTGCCGAGCCAGGACGTGTCCACCGGTCCCGGCGCCGCGCCGTCGTTGAACACCATCGTGTAGGTATTGAGGATCTTCGTGCGCAGCGGCTCCGTCTGGCCTTCGCCGTAGTTGATGATGTAGGTGATTTCCTGGTTCGTGGCCGTGGCCTGGTTCAGCAGGCTGCGGTAGAACGGGCCGCCGGAGTTACCTTCGTTGTTGTCGCGGACGATCCACAGGCCGACATTGGTCCCCGTCGCGCCGATAAACTGCCAGTCCTTCAGCCGCATGTTCGAGTAATGCTTGGAGCGCGTCTCGCCGTTCGGCATGCCGAAGACGTCGCTCGCTTCGATCGCGCCGCTGTTGCCGCGCAGGTCGGACGGCGCCGGGCCGTTGGGCAGCCGCGCGATCGGCACGCGCACGATGAAGCGCGCGAGGTTCAGCGTATCGGGCTCGCTCGTGAAGTAGGTGCCCATGTAGATCTTCGCCTCGCCGCGGCGGGCGATGTAGTAATGCGTGAGACCGCCCGCCTGGACGGTCACCTTGACGATGTCGCTGCCCACCGTCTCGGCATTCACGTCGACCGCGGAAATGCCCTTGTACAGGTAGTCGAAACCGGAATTCACCTGCGTGCCACGGCCCTGGTCCTGGTACTCGGCGCCGTTGTAGACCATCGATGCGATGTCGCCGGCCGACTGCGTGCTGACGCCGTTGTCCAGGCGCCGCACCTTGAAGACGAGGCCCGCGCCCGTGTCGATCGTGTAAAAATTCGCGTCCTGCGCGAGGCCGAACGCGGATGCCGTCGCGACGGCCGCGAGCGTCCGGGTGGCGCCGGCGGTGGCGGTGCTCGCTGCGTCGCCGCCGCAGCCGGCGGCCAACAAGCAAAGCGTAGAGGCGAACGCGGTCCTGCGCATCATCATGTGCATCGTCTGTCTCCTGTTTGTGAATTTTTCTCGTTGCGGGGGGTTGCACATCAGTATTGACGGCCCGCGCGGCACGGGTCAACGGGGCGGACGGCGTGTCGTGCAAAGAATCACGCGCTTGAGCGAAGGGCCGCGGATGCGGATAGAATGACGGGTCCGGCGCCGTCCGGAGCTTCTCGCCGACCATCATCATGTCCAGCTTCCTCGCACCCGTTTCCGTCCTTCTCCGCCGCCTGTCGATCGACACGTTCACCATCCTGCTGCTGTGCACCGTCGCCTTGGCCAGCGTGCTGCCGTGCGCGGGCGAGACGGCCGTCGTCCTCGGCAAGGTCACCACCGTCGCCATCGGCCTGTTGTTCTTCCTGCACGGCGCCAAGCTGTCGCGCGAAGCGATCGTCGCCGGGATGACGCACTGGCGCCTGCACCTGCTCGTGCTCGCGTCGACCTTCGTCATGTTCCCGCTGCTGGGTCTTGCACTGAAGCCGCTGGCCGGCAACGTCATCACGCCCGAGCTGTACGTGGGCATCCTGTTCCTGTGCACCCTGCCGTCGACCGTGCAGTCGTCGATCGCGTTCACGTCGATGGCGCGCGGGAACGTGGCGGCGGCCGTGTGCAGCGCGTCGGCCTCGAACTTCGTCGGCATCTTCGTCACGCCGCTGCTCGTGTCGACCCTGATCGTGCAGGGGGCGGCGGGCGGCTCGTCGCTGGACGCGGTGATCACCATCGTCGAACAGCTGCTGCTGCCCTTCCTGGCCGGCCAGTTCCTGCGTCCATGGATCGGAAAATGGGTGGACCGCCACAAGCCGATGCTGAAGATCGTCGACCAGGGCTCGATCCTGCTGGTCGTCTACACGGCGTTTTCAGAATCCGTCAACGAAGGCCTGTGGCACAAGCTGTCGGGGGCATCGCTCGCGGCGCTCGTCGTCATCAGCTGCGTGTTGCTGGCCATCGCGCTGGGCGTCGCCACGTGGACGAGCCGGCGCCTGGGCTTCAGCCGCGAGGACGAAATCACCATCGTGTTCTGCGGCTCGAAAAAGAGTCTCGCCAGCGGCGTACCGATGGCCAAGGTACTGTTCGCGCCGAGCGCGCTGGGCATGGTCATCCTGCCCGTGATGCTGTTCCACCAGATCCAGCTGATGGTCTGCGCCGTGCTGGCGCAAAAATGGGGCCGCGAACCCCGCTGACACCGAAGCCAACACCGGGGTCAACACCGGGGTCAGACCCCATTTTTTGGAAATATCCTCGACGATGTTGCCAAAATTTGGGGTCTGACCCCGGTTTTATTTGGCGAGCGCGAGGCCGCCCCACCATACCTCCGGCAGCGCGGCCGCCAGCATCAGGCCCGGGCCCAGCAATGTGATGAGCCAGCGGCGGCGCGGCGGCAGCCAGGCGGTGCGCGGGTCCGCGAGGCTCGCGCGGATGTCGCGCCAGCCGAAACACACGAGCGTCACCAGACCGGTCGCGAACAACGTCCACAATGCCCTGTCGTCCAGCAGCGCCGCGACGTCTTCGTCGAGCCAGGCGAGCGCCGGCAGCGCGAGGCTCACGCTGCCCAGCAGTTCGACGGTCGCGACGAGGGCGGCGCGGCCGCGGCGGCGGAAGTCGTGGCGCAGCATCCAGGCCGACAGCGCGACGTCGCCGGCCAGGTACAGTGCGCTCCATGCGGGCATGGCGCCTACTCCTGCGCCGTGAGCCGGTCCGCGTGCCAGCCGCCGCCCAGCGACTGGATCAGCGCGACGGCCGTCGTCTGGCGGTTGCCCTGCGTCTGCACGAGCGCGCGGCGCGCGTTCAGGGCCGTCACCTGGGCCTGCACCACTTCCGAATAACTCACCTGGCCGGCCTTGTAGCGGTTCAGCACCTGCTCCTCGACCTTGTCCGCCGCTTCCGATGCCTGGCGCTGCAGGTCCTGCTGCTGCGCCAGCACGCGCGTGGCGGCCAGCTGGTCCTCGACGTCGGCGAAGGCGTCCAGCACCGTCTGGCGGTAGCGCGCGACGGCCTGCTCGCGCGCCGCGTCCGCGCCCTGCACGGCCGCGCGGTTGGCGCCGCCGTTGAAGATCGTCTCGGTGGCCGACAGGCCCAGCGCCCAGGCCACGCTCGATGCCTTGAACAGGTCGCCGATGGCGCTGGCGGACGGGCCGTACGATGCCGTGAGGCCGATCTGCGGGAAGTAGGCGGCGCGCACGATGCCGATCTGCGCGTTGGCCGCGGCCACGGCGCGTTCGGACGCGGCGATGTCGGGACGGCGCTCCAGCAACGTGGACGGCACGCCGACCGGCACGTCCGGCACAGTCACGTTCCACTGCGCCGGCGCCAGCGCGAAGTCGGCCGGCGCCTTGCCGACGAGGACCGCGATCGCGTGCTCCAGCTGCGCGCGCTGGCGGACCAGGGTCAGGTCGTCGCTCTGCGCGCTGGCGAGCTGGGTCTGGGCCTGGTAGACGTCCGAGTGCGGCACGATGCCCACGTCGAAGCGGTTCTGCGTGATCTTCAGCACGCGCTGGTAGCCTTCGATGGTCGTGGCGAGCAGCGCGCGCTGGGCGTCGACGGAGCGCAGCGAAAAATAGTCGGCCGCCAGCTCGCCCTGCGCGGACAGGCGCGCGGACGCCAGGTCGGCCGCGCTGGCCTGCGCATCGGCCTGCGCGGCGGAGACGCCCGCGCGCAGGCGCCCCCACACGTCCGGTTCCCAGCTCGACCCGATGTTCAGGCGGAAGCTGTTGGACGTCCGGCCGCTGTCGTTACTGTTGTTGCCGTTGTCGCTGGAACCGCCGCCGCTGCCGTTGCGGTTTGCGCCGCCGGTCAGCGTGACGGTCGGGAACAGCGACGCGCGCTGCTGGGCGACGAGCGCGCGCGCCTGGCTGTACGCGGCGACGGCCGCCGCCACGTTCTGGTTGCTGACCTCGACCTGCCGCACCAGGCCGTCGAGCACGGGATCGTTGAACAGGGTCCACCACGGACCGCGATCGAGCGTGTCCGCCGGCGCGGCGGGCGCCCATCCCTGCAGTTCCTTGAACGCGGCCGGATCAGGCGTCGCCGGGCGCTCGTACGTGGGCGCGAGCGCGCAGCCGGACAGCACGGCGGCGGCGAGCAGGGACGCGATCAGCGGACGAATGGTCGTGGTAATTCGCATGGTTCGGTTCATGGCTGGGAAGTCGTGGGCTGGTCCTCCAGCGGATGGCGGACCAGGTGGTGCTCGTCCGCGTTGCGGCGGCGGAGCTTGTCGAGGTAGACGTAGACGACGGGCGTGGTCAGCAGGGTCAATAGCTGGCTCGCGACCAGGCCGCCGATGATGGCGATGCCCAGCGGCTGGCGCAGCTCGGAACCCTCGCCGAAGCCGATCGCCAGCGGCAGCGCGCCCAGCGCCGCGGCCAGGGTCGTCATCAGGATCGGGCGGAAGCGCAGCAGGCACGCCTCGCGCACGGCTTGCGTCGCGGAGAGTCCGCGCGCGCGTTCCGCTTCCAGCGCGAAGTCGATGATCAGGATCGCGTTCTTTTTGACGATGCCGATCAGGAGGAACACGCCGATCAGCGCGATGATGGAAAACTCCATGTGAAACAGCAGCAGCGCGAGCACGGCCCCCACGCCGGCCGACGGCAGCGTGGACAGCACCGTGACCGGGTGCACGAGGCTTTCGTACAGGATACCGAGCACGATGTAGATGACGACGATGGCGGCGAGGATCAGCAAGGGCTGCTGCTGGTTCGATTCCTGCGCCTGCTTGGCCTGGCCCTGGAAGCTGCCGCGCACATTGGTCGGCATGCCGATGTCGGCCTCCGCCTGCCTGACGGCCTGCTGCGCCTCCGACAGCGAATAGCCCTGCGCGAGGTTGAACGAGATCGTCGTCGCCAGTTCGCCGTCCTGGTGGTTGACGGAGCTCGGCGTCGACCGTTCCGCGAAGTGCGCGATGGCGGACAGCGGCACCATCGTCGTGGCGGACGACGACAGCGCCGAGCCGCTGGACGGGTCGC
>CBIHRX010000090.1:0-21212 GCA_966212555.1 uncultured Massilia sp. | reverse complement strand
TAGGCCTGCGCGGCCTGGTGGGTATCGTCGTATTCCTTGAAGCTGGCGATCTTGCCGCCGGCGATGCGGAAAATGTGGCACCACTCGCCGCCGAACTCCGCGCCGGTTGCCCTCACGACGAAGCGGGCATGTCCCTGCACGACCACCTGGTCATCGTGCGCGATGAAACTGTCCGGCTTGAATTCGCGCGGTTCCTGGCACTCGCCCAGGATGCGGAAAAACTCGGCCACCTGGTCCACGCCATGGCGCTTGCCGGTGAACGGAATGCCCTCCACTTCGGGCAGTTCCCAGTCGATGTCCTGCGCCACCATGCCAAGCAGGCTCTGGATGTCGCCCCTGCCGTACGCGTCATACGCCTGTTTGAGCAGGCTGATGTTGGCTTGCTCGTTCATGATCCTCTCCCTGAAAGTCGATGATCGGACTTCCAGTATCGCTTCCGCGCCGCGGATTGCAAGGAGAGTCAAGCGGCCACGAATCGTTGCCGGTACGCGGCCGGCGTCGCGCCGAACGTGCGGCGGAACAGGTCGATGAAGGTGCTCGGTGTCGAGTAGCCGAGGTCGAGGGCGATGCGCGTGACGGGCACGTCGTCCGCCAGCATCTCGAGTGCTCGCAGCAGCCGCGCGCGCTGGCGCCACGCGGTGAACGTGAAGCCCGTCTCGGCCACGAAATGCCGGCTCAGCGAACGGGCGCCGATGGCGGCCCAGCGGGCCCAGTCGTCGAGCGTGCGGTCGTCGGCCGGATCGTCGGCGAGCGCGCGCGCGATGCGCAGCAGGCGGGCATCGCGCGGCAGCGGCAGGCCCAGCGCGTCGACGGGCGACGTCGCGATCTCGTCGAGGATGACGCCGGCCACCCGCTCGCCGCGCGCGTCGAGGGGCCCCACCGGCCAGCGCGCGGCGCGCAACATCGCCTCGCGCAGCAGGCCGGACATGCGGATGCTGCACGGCGCGGCAGGCAGGGCCGCGCAGGCGGGTTCCGCCACGTAGATGGCAAAGCCCTGGAACGGCCCGTGCGAGCGCGCCCAGTGCACGCGGTGCGGCGGCACCCAGATGGCGTGCGTCGCCGGGACGACCCACACGCCCTCGTCCACGCCGACCGTGATCAGCCCGCGCATCGACCCGAACAATTGGCCGCGGCAGTGGGTGTGCGCGCCGGCGCTGCGCACCGTCTCCTGGCTGCCGGCCGCCACGATGACGACCGGGCCGTCGGATCGGTTGGTGAGGGCGGGATCGAGGGTCAGGTCGGCCATGGCGTCGAATCGATATGGATTGGCTGCGGAATTGTACAGCCGGGCAGACGGCCCGGCCTACACTGGCCCGATCATCCACGCCCCAGGAGTCCGTCATGTCCCGTCCCGACCTCGACGCCTTGTACGACCCGCCCGCCGAACGCATCCAGAAGGCCGTCCTCGACCGGTTGATCGATTTCCACCGCGACTACCTGCGCGTGGCCACATTCTTCTGCCTCGCCACCGGCAGCGAGCGGGGCCTGGACGCGTCGCCGCGCGGCGGCCCGCCCGGCTTCGTGCACGCGCTCGACGACCATCACGTCGCGTTCGCCGACTGGCCCGGCAACAACCGCATCGAATCGCTGCGCAACCTGGAACGGGACGACCGCGCCGGCATGCTGTTCCTGTTTCCCGGCCTGGAGATCTTCATGCGCATCAACGGCCGCGCCCGCGCGACGACGGACGACGCGCTGCTGACGCGCCTGTCCGAGAACGGCAAGCGCCCGAAGACGGCCATCGTCGTCGCCATCGACGAAGTACTTTTTCACTGCGGGAAAGCGGTCAACCGCGCGGGCCTGTGGCGGCCCGAACGCCATCTCGACCGGGCCGCGTTGCCCACGCCGGGCCGGATGGTCGAGGCGCTGAACGCGGCGGCGCAGGGCCGTGCCGCCGACGCGGCGGCGGCCGCCCAGCTCGACGCGCATTACGACCACGGCGTGCGGCACGACCTGTACGGCTGAATCGGATCAGGTGGTCACGCTGAACGGCACGCCCACGTCGTTCCACGCGGCCTCTTCCTTCTCGAACCAGGCGGCCACCGTCGGATGCTGGCGCAGCCAGCCGCGCGGCGTCTCGACGTCGATGCGGCCCTTCATGCGCAGGCGCACGGCATCCACGTCGCCGTCCACGCGCGCATGCATGAACACGGCCGCCAGGCGCAGGGCGAGCACGGCCTTGGCGAGGTCGGGCACGCCCAATACCTCCCTCACCTTGCGCAGGTTGCCCTTCTGGCCCAGCACGATGAGGCTCATCAGCCGCTGCTCGCGCGCCGTGAAACCCGGCAGGTCGGCGTGTTCGACGATGTAGGCCGCGTGCTTGTGCGCGCCCGTGTGCGAGACGGCCTGGCCCACCTCGTGCAGCATGGCGCCGCGCAGCAGGTGGTGGGCGACGGCCTCGTCCTGCGGCGCCAGCTTGTCGAACAGGGTTTTCGCGATGGCCGCCGTGCGCGCGGCACGCTGCGCGTCGACGCCGAAGCGGCGCATGCAGTCCTGGATGGCCAGGTCGCGGCGGTCGTGGCGGTTGGCGCGCAGTTCCAGGTCGGACAGCACCCCGAGGCGCAGGCCCGCGTTAATCGCTGTCATGGCGGGCACCCCCAGCTCCTGCATCAAGCCGATCAGGATCGACAGCCCGCCCGTCATCACGATCACGCGCTCGCGCTTCACGCCCGGCAGGTCGAACGCATCGACATGGCCGAGTCCGATGAGCCTGTCGCGCAGCGCGAGCAGGCTCGCCAGCGACATCGTGCCGTCGCCGATCCGGTTGCGCGAGATGACCTCGTTGATCGCGCGCATCGTGCCGGACGACCCGTAGACGGCATCCCACCCATGCCGGCGGTACTGGCCGGCCAGGTCCTCGAACTGGGCGCGGGCCGCGTTGACGGCCGTCTCGAACGCGTCCGCGCTGATATGGCCGCCCTGGAAATACGTGGCGCTCTGCGGATGCGTGCCGATGCTGAACGATTCGACGAGGTGGATGTCGTCGCCGTGCGCCGCGATGACTTCCGTCGAGCCGCCGCCGATGTCGATCACGAGCCGCCGTTCCGTGCGCCGGCCCAGCGCGCGCGCGACGCCCATGTAGACCAGGCGTCCCTCTTCCTCGCCGGAGATGATCTCGATCGGATAGCCGATCGCCTCTTCCATGCGCGGCAGCACGGCCTCCGCATTACTGGCCACGCGCATGGTGTTGGTCGCGACGACGCGCACCGCGTCCAGGCGGAACTGGCGCAGGATGCCGCTGAAGTCGCGCAAGGTGTGCAACGCCGTCTCGACGGCCGCTTCGGAAAGCGCGTTGTCCGGGCCGAGGCCGGCCGCGAGGCGGATCGGGTCGCGCGCCGTGCGCACGATGTGGATCTGGCCCGCGATCGGCTCGCCGATGTGGAGGCGGAAGGAGTTGGAGCCGAGGTCGACTGCTGCGTACATGGATGGGCTCGCATTGAGTGGCGTTGACGGCAGTATACCGGCCCCCGGCACGGCTCCGTCATCCGATACGTCTTGCGGCGGCATCAACGCAACGCCTCCGTCAGCACGCGCCCTTCCGCGCCCGCAGGGCGGCGCACGTGCAGGATCTGCGCGAGCGTCGGCGCAATGTCGACGACTTCCGCATAGCCGGCCTGCTCGCCCGGCCGGATCCAGCGCTTGCCCATCACCAGCAGGGGCACCGACGTGTCGTACTGCCACGGCGTGCCGTGGCTCGCGCCGGACGCGCCGCTGCCGAAGATCGTGTACGGCGTCGTCACGACGAGCAGATCGCCCGAGAGCTGGCTGTTCCACGCGCGCTGCATCAAGGTGCCGAGGCGGGATTTGGCCGCGACGCCCTGCTCCAGCTGCGTGCGCGTGAAAACTTCCGAGATGCCCGGCTGCGCCAGCAGGAATTTGACCGCGGCGTTTTCCACGTCGGCACGGACGAGGCCGCGGCGCGCGATGGCCTCGTCGTCCAGGTGGACGTCGGGCAGCAACGACGTCTTGACGAGCTTCGCGCCGCCGAAGCGTTCGGCCAGCGCCGCGTTCAGGTTCTCGAGCAGCGTCTTCGGATTCACGCGCAGCGCGTCCGCATGCTGCGTGCGCGCGAACTCGGCCGTGTTGGCGAAACCGTGGTCGGCCGTCAGCACGACGAGCACGTTGTCCAGGCCGACACGCTTATCCAGGAAGGCGAAGAATTGCGCGATCTTGCGGTCGACCTGCTGCAGGTGGTCGTGCGACATGCGGCTTTCCGGGCCGTAGGCATGGTTCACGTAATCGTGGCCGGACAGGCTCACGCCCAGCAAGTCCGTCGCGCCCGTCGGGTTGCGGCCCAGCTGCTCGCCGTCGACGGCGGCCTCGGCGAACTCGAGGGTCAACGCATCCACGGCCGGGCTGACCTTCAGGCGGCCATAGTAGTCGGCGGCCGGCTTGCCGCTCTCGCTGTAGAACGTGAACGGGAAGCGGTTCGGGTTGGACGTCGTCGCTTCCGGGTACGGGGCGTCGTCGGCATAGGCCTTGTCGTCCAGCAGCGGCTTCCACGACGTCGCGTAGTAACGGTCTTGCGGCTTGGCGGCGCGGAAGCGTTCGACCCAGGCCGGATGCTTGTCCATGTAATAGGTGCTACTGGCAAAATCGCCCGTCTGGTCCATGTACATGTAGGCGGTGCCCGTCTTGCCCGCGAGCAGGATGGCGCCGCGGTCCTTGCCGGACACGGTCACGACCTTGCTGCGGTTGCCGGTGGCGTAGCGCAGCTGGTCGCCCAGCGTGTCCACGCGCAGGTTCGCGGGCGACGTGCCGTCGTGCGGGTCCGTCGCTTCATCGATGTAGTGGTAGCGGGTGTCCTCGGTGCAATAGACCTGCTTACCGTCCGCATCGATCCAGTTGTTGCCGATGATGCCGTGCCGATACGGATAGGCGCCCGTCAGCACGGCCGAGTGGCCGACGGCCGTCACCGTGATTCCGTGCGCCTGGTGCGCATCCGTGAACGACGCGCCCTGCTCCAGCAGCCGGCGCAGGCCGCCGGGGCCGAACTGGTCGCGGTAGCGCTGCACCTGCTCGGCCGGCAGGCCGTCGATGACCATCACGACCACCAACTTGGGCGGCTTCACCTGCGCCGCGGCCTGGCTGGATGCTGCCGGCTTGTCCGCGCCCGCAGCGGGGGCCGGCGCGGGCAGCCACAGTGCGGAACAGGTCATCAGGGTGAGCGAAGTCTTCAGCCAGGACGGTCTCATGCGGTCGGTCTTTCTGTCGGGTTGCTGGTGTGGCAATCGTACATTGTATTAAGGCTAAATGTCAGTTCCGTGACAGTGCGTGAGCTTTGGGGGGTGTGCGTCCCGCTAGAATCTGGCGCATGCTCATTACCGCTGGTACTTCCGGTCCCGGCAGGCGCGGCCCCGCAATCGGCTGGGGCATCAGCCTGCTCGTTCACGCGTTGCTTGCCGCCATGCTGCTGCATGCGGTCGCGCACCGTCCGGACGACGGTCCGTCCGCCAAGCGCATCGATTTCATTCTCGTGCCGCCGCGCGCGCAGCCTCCCGCGCCCGCGTCTGCGCCAGTGCCGGCTGCGGCCCCGCGGCCGCGTGCGAGGGCCAGGCCGGCGCTCGTCGCCCCCGTTCCGGTCGGCGAGCCCGGTCTTCCTGCGATCGACGACGCCACGCCCGCACCCGCGCAGGCGCCGGAATCGTCGGAAGAAGCGCCAGGTTTCGACATGGCCGCCGCCCGCGGCATCGCGCGCAAGGCCGCACGCGAAGGCGCGCAAGGTCTCGTCGCGCTGCCGAAACGGCCGCCGCCCACGCTCGATCCTGGACGCGAAGCGCGCGAGGAACAACTGGCGCGCGACATCGCCCGCAGCCGCCGCAACGACTGCCGCTCGGCGTATTCCGGCATGGGCCTGCTGGCCGTGCTGCCCTTGCTGAAGGACGCCGTCACGGGCACCGGCTGCAAGTGGTAGTCACCCCGCGAAGTGGGCGGCGAGCCCCTGCTCGCGGAAGCGTTCGACGACGAAATCGACGAACACCCGCGTCTTCGCCGGCAGCAGCCGCCGGTTCGAATAGTAGAGGAACAGCGGCCCCGTTTCCGCATACCAGTCCGGCAGTATCCGCACGAGCCGCCCGTCCGCCAGCAGCGGGCCCGCGTGCGGCGCCGGCAGCAGCGCGATCCCGAGACCGGCGGCGGCCGCATGCGCCATCGCTTCCGGATCGTCCAGCACCGCCACCGCGCGGGGATCGTAAGGCGCCACGCGCCCCGCTTCGTCGCGCAGGGTGAGCGTCTGCAGCCGGCCCGTGCGGATCGAGCGGCGCGCGATGCCGTCGTGTGCGGCCAGGTCGTCCGGGTGCGTGGGCGTGCCGCGCCGCGCCAGGTAGTCGGGCGACGCCGCGAGCACGATGCGCACCCGCGCCAGCTCGCGCGCGACGACGCCCTGCGGCAGCTCGACGCCGCCACCGATCGCCACATCGAAGCCTTCCGCGATCAGGTCGACCTGGCGGTTATCGAAATGCAGGTCGGGCAGCACCTCCGGATAGCGGCGGCGGAACTCCGCCAGCATCGGCACGAAGTGCATGCGCCCGACGGCCGGCGCCATGGCCACCTTCAACGGTCCCGCGGCGTGGTTGGCGCCCTGGCGCACGACGGCCATCGCGTCCTGGATGCGGTGCCACGGCTCGGCCACTTCGCGCAGCAGTTGCTCGCCCTCTTCCGTGAGGCTCAGCTTGCGCGTGCTGCGCCGGAACAGGCACACGCCCAGGTTCGCCTCGAGCCGGGCCACGTTCTTGCTGACGCCGGCCGGCGTCAGGCCGAGGCGGCGCGCGGCGGCCGAAAAACCGCCGTCCTCGGCGCTGTAGATGAAGGAATCGAGATGCTCCATGGTTGACCTTTAACTAATGGTTGAAAGTCTTGTCCTTTTTGACCGGCTAGTTTGAACCGGGAGTTGGAATGATACTGCACACATCAACCACCCCAACCGAACGGAGAGCATCATGGCAAACACGAACCTGCAAGACAAAGTCGCTTTCGTCACCGGCGGATCGCGCGGCATCGGCGCGGCCATCGTGGAGCGTCTCGCCGCCGACGGCGCCACCGTCGCCTTCACGTACCAGTCGTCGGACGCCGCCGCGCAGGCGCTGGCCGGCCGCATCGAAGCCGCCGGCGGCCGCGCCCTCGCCCTGCGCGCCGACGTGGCCGATGCGCAGGCGCTGGCCGCCGCCATCGACACCGCGGCCGCGCAGTTCGGCCGGCTGGACATCGTCGTCAACAACGCCGGCGTCTTCCTCGGCGGCCACGTGACGGAATTCTCGCTTGCGGATTTCGACAAGACGGTCGCCGTCAACGTGCGCGCCGTCTTCGCCGCCACGCAGGCCGCCGCGCGCCACCTGCCGGACGGCGGCCGCGTCATCAACATCGGCAGCACGAACGCGCTGCGCGTGCCGTTCGCGGGCGCGTCGGTCTACGCGATGAGCAAGTCGGCCCTGACGGGCCTGGTAAAAGGTCTCGCGCGCGACCTGGGGCCGCGCGGCATCACCGTCAACAACGGGCTGCCGGGGCCCGTCGACACGGACATGAATCCGGCCGACACCGACTTCGGCAAATCGCTGCACGGCTTCATGGCCCTGCCGCGCCACGGGCGACCGGAAGAAGTCGCGGCGATGGTCGCCTGGCTGGCCAGTCCCGCAGCGAGCTTCGTGACGGGCTCGGACCTGGCCGTGGATGGCGGGTTCGCCGCGTGAAATTGCCCAAAACCGGGGTCTGACCCCAATGCCAGTCACTTAAGCCACCAACTCGTCGTTCCCGCGCAGGCGGGAACCCAATTTCCCGGGCTACGGACGCAAAGCTTGGATCCCCGCCTGCGCGGGGAGTCATTTCCGGCAATGCCGGGAATGACGGTTTTTTCCTCTTAACTGACCGGCATTAAGGTCTGACCCCGGTGTTCAATCGACGCGCTTGACGGACTCGCGCACGACGAGGTTCAACTGGGGCACCTCGATATCGAGCGTCTCGTGCCCGATCATCTTGACGATCGCGCGGCCCAGGCACTTGCCGACGTCGAACAGCGGCTGGCGCACGGTGGTCAACGGCGGCGTCGTGTACATGGAGCTGTGCAGGTCGTCGAAGCCGATGACGGAGATGTCTTCCGGCACCCGGATGCCGCGCCGGTACAGCGCCAGGCGTGCGCCATAGGCCGTCAGGTCGTTCGCGCAGAAGATGGCAGAGAAGCGCTGGCCCGATTCCAGCAGGCGCTCGACGGCCAGCAGGCCGCTCGATTCCTGGAAGTCGCCGCCGACGATCAGCTGCTGCTGTTCCTTGATGCCGTGCTTGGCCAGCGTGTCGCGGTAGCCGGCCAGACGGGCCAGCGCGTCCTGGTGGTCGGACGGGCCGGTGATGAACGCGATGTTGCGGTGGCCCTGGTCGATCAGGTAGCCCACCGCTTCGCACGCGCCCCAGTAATTGTCGAGGCAGAAGCCGTACGCGCGCGGCGCGCTCAGGTCGCGGCCGAAGGCGACGATGGGCACGCGCTGCGACAGTTTCAGGATCTGCGCATCCTTCAATTTACCGCTCAGAATGACGAGGCCGTCCACGCGGCGCGCGATCAGGAGCTCGATGCGCTCGGCCTCCTCGTCCGCGTGCCAGTGGCCGGACACGATCAGCGGCGCGTAGCCCGTGCCCTGCAGGGCCTCGTCGATGCCGGCCATCGCGTCGGCAAAATAGCCCGACACGAGCGACTGCGTCAGCACGCCGATCGTGCGCGAGCTGCCCGTCTTGAGGTTCTGGGCCAGCACATTGGGCTTGTAATTGAGCTTTTCGATGACGCTTTCGATGGCCTGGCGCTTTTCCTCCGACACCTTGGCGGTACCGTTCAGGAAGCGCGAGACCGTCGCCGCGGACACGCCCGCCACGCGGGCGACCTCGTGGACGGTGACCATCGGCGAACTGCTGGAATCCTTTTTCATGCGTTTCGGCCTGCATCGATACACGGCGGCTGCCGCGAAGCTCGTGAATATACACCAGACATGCCGGTTTGACATGTGGCGTTGATGCTCGGAAGGAAAAAATGGTGTTGACACCCGGCCAATCGCGCATGTACGATGAAATCGATTTCAAGCGATTTTTAAAGTTTCATTCCATAACGACTACAACGCGCACCATGACCGACTCCATCCGCTTTCCTTCCAACTTCACGTGGGGCGTCGCCACCAGCGCCTTCCAGATCGAAGGCGCCTTTGACGCCGACGGCAAGGGCCCTTCGATCTGGGATACGTTCTCGCACGATCCGGCCAACATCATCGACGGCAGCAATGGCGACGTCGCCTGCGACCACTACCACCGCTACCGCGACGACGTGGCGATGATGGCGTCGCTGGGCGTGAGCGCCTACCGCTTCTCGATGGCCTGGGCGCGCGTGCAGCCGACCGGCAAGGGCGCATGGAACGAAGCGGGCTTCGATTTCTACACCCGCCTGCTGGACGCGCTGGACGAGAAAGGCATCGCGGCCCATATCACGCTGTACCACTGGGACCTGCCGCAGGGCCTGCAGGACGACGGCGGCTGGATGTCGCGCGACACCGCGCACCGCTTCGCCGACTACGCGGCCGAAGTGGCGCGCCGCTTCGGCAACCGCGTGGCCAGCATCGCCACCCACAACGAGCCGTGGTGCACGGCGAACCTCGGCTACGGCAACGGCCAGTTCGCGCCCGGCGTCGCCGATAAAAAACAGGCGATCCAGGTATCGCACCACCTGCTGCTGTCGCACGGCCTCGCCATGCAGTCGATGCGCGCCGTGAACCCGTCCTGCCAGCTCGGCATCGTGCTGAACCAGTGGACCGCGGAACCGGCGACGGACACGGAAGCCGACCGCCGCCTGGCCGCACTGGAATGGGCGAACTCGATCGCGTGGTTCATGGACCCGATCTTCAAGCGCAGCTACCCGGCCCTGTCGCTGGAAGCGCACGGCGCCAACGCCCCGGACATGCACGCGGGCGACTTCGACATCATCGCCCAGCCGATCGACTTCCTGGGCGTGAACTACTACCGCCGCGAAGTGATGAGCGCGGAAGTCCCGCCGCGCAAGCCGGAAGGCGGCATGGGCTTCACCGACATGGGCTGGGAAATCTACCCGCAGGGCCTGACGGACCTGCTCGTGCAGCTGAAACAGGAGTACCCGGACCTGCCGCCGGTGTACATTACGGAAAACGGCATGGCCGCGGTCGACACGGTGGACGGCGGCCAGGTCAACGACACCCAGCGCGTGGAATACGTGCGCACCCACCTCGAGGCCCTGAAGGTCGCGATGGACGCGGGCGTGGACGTGCGCGGCTACTTCCTGTGGAGCCTGATGGACAATTTTGAATGGAATTCCGGCTATGCCAAGCGGTTCGGCATCGTGTATGTCGACTACGCGACCCAGCAGCGCATCCCGAAGGCGAGCGCGCTGTGGTACCGCGACTTCATCGCCGGACAGCGCGCCGCATTGCGCGCAGCCTGAACCCCGCCGCGGGTCAGGCGAAAAAAACAGGAGACCGAGGAAGACATGAGGGACACCATGGATGACGTACTTTTCGGCGGCGCCCGCCTGCTCGCCGACATCGGCGGGACGAACGCCCGCTTCGCGCTGCAGCGCGGCCCCGGCCGCATCGAGGAAATCGCGACCTTGGCCTGCGCCGCCCACGCCACGTTCACGGACGCCGTGCGCGCCTACCTGGCCCGCCATCCCGGCGCCGCCCGCGAAGTGCGCCATGCCGTGATCGCGATCGCGAACCCGGTCGAAGGCGATTTCATCAAGATGACCAACCACCACTGGCAGTTCTCGATCGACGCCGCGCGCCGTGACCTCGGCCTCGACACGCTGCTCGTCGTGAACGACTTCGCCGCGCTGTCGATGTCGGTGCCGGGCCTGGCGGACGCCGACCTCGAACAGGTCGGCGGCACCCGCGTGAGCCCGGACGCCGTGATCGGCCTCGTGGGCGCCGGCACGGGCCTGGGCGTCGGCGGCGTGATTCCGGACGCCGGCCGCTGGACCGTGCTGCCGAGCGAAGGCGGCCACGTCGCGTTCTCGCCGTCGAATGCGCGCGAACAGGCGATCCTCGCGTACTGCTGGACGAAATGGGACCACGTGTCGGCCGAGCGTCTGATCTCGGGTCCGGGCCTGGCCACGATCCACGAGGCCTTGTCCGCCATCGACGGCGTCCAGGACGAAGCGCTGGAACCGGCGCAGGTGGTCGAGCGCGGCCTGGCCGGCGACAAGCTGTGCGCGGAAGTGCTCGACGTCTTCTGCGGCGCCCTGGGCACGATGGCCGCGAACGTGGCCGTGACCCTGTGCGCGCGCGGCGGCATCTACATCGGCGGCGGCGTCGTGCCGCGCCTGGGCGAGTTCTTCGCCAAGTCGTCGTTCCGCGCTCGCTTCGAGAACAAGGGCCGCTTCACCGACTTCTGCAGGCAGATCCCGGTGTACGTGATCCACGCGCCCTACCCCGCCCTGGCCGGCGCCGCCGCGATGCTGGACCAGCAACTGGTCGACGCGCGCGCCGCGGCGCAGCGCGCCCCGATCGATTCCGTGACGGCGGCCGGCCATGCGCACGCCTGACCGCATCCGCCACCCCCTGCTGTGGGTGCCCACAGGGTACTTCACGATGGCGATGGGCTACGTCATGCTGACGAGCGTCACCGCCATCATGTTCAAGAACATCGGCATGGACAACGCGCGCGCCGCCGCGTATTCGAGCATGCTGATCTTCGCGTACACGGCGAAACCGCTGTTCGCGCCGTTCGTCGAGATGTACCGGACGAAGAAATTCTTCGTCCTGCTGATGCAGGTGCTGATCGCGCTGGGCTTCGCCGGCGCCGGGCTGGCGATGAGCATGCCCAACTGGATGGTGGTGATGCTGTCGCTGTTCGTGCTCATGTCGTTCATCGGCGCGACGCAGGACATCGCCAGCGACGGCGTCTACGTGACGTCGCTCGACACGCGCACGCAGGCCTTGTACTGCGGCGTGCAAAGCCTGTCGTGGAACGTGGGCCCGATCGTCGCGTCCGGCTTCCTCGTCTACCTGAGCGGGCGCCTGCACACGGACGTGTTCCACCATGACCCGAAGGTCTTCGGGCCGGACTGGATGGACGCGTGGCGCGTGATCTTCTTCATCGTCGCGGGCCTCGTCCTCGTGATGGCCGCCTGGCATGCGCGCGTGATGCCCGACGGCGCGCGTGCGGAAAACACGCCGACGAACGTGCGCGGCGCCGCCGTCATCCTGCTGGATTCGTTCGTCACGTTCTTCCAGAAGCGCGACGTGTGGAAGATGATCGCCTTCGCGTTCCTGTTCCGCTTCAGCATCGGCATGCTGGAAAAGATCGGCCCCTTCTTCATGGTCGATTCGGCCGCGAAGGGCGGCCTGGGCCTGTCCAACGAGAGCCTGGGCATCATCTACGGCACGTGGGGCCTGATCGCGGTGCTCGTCGGCTCCCTGCTGGGCGGCATGTTCGTCGCGAAGCGCGGCCTGAAACGCACGCTGTTCATCCTGTGCTGCGCCGTCAACATCCCGAACCTGACGTTCCTCGCGATGGCCATCGCACTGCCCACGGATTCGTGGACCATCGCGGCCGGCGTCATCGTGGAAAAATTCTTCTACGGCTTCGGCTCCGTCGGCTACATGATCTACCTGATGCAGCAGCTCGCGCCGGGCAAGTACACGACGACGCACTACGCCTTCGGCACGGGCCTGATGGGGCTGTGCATGATGGTCACGGGCACGATCAGCGGCGTGCTGCAGGAATACCTGGGCTACGTCAGCTATTTCGTCGCCGTCATGATCGCCACGATCCCATCGTTCCTCGCCACGTGGTTCGCGCCGTTCCACCACGACGACGGCATGGGTGCCGGCAGCGACAGCGTCAAGTCCACGCCGGCCGCCAACGACGCGAACGCCTCTCACCGCGCGGCCTGAAGTCCAGGCCGTCATTTCAAGCCGGGCCGCGTGCCCGGTTTTTTTATTGCCAAAATTCGGGGTCAGAGCACATTTTTTCCCGGATTCGGGGTCAGAGCACATTTCTGATCAATGTTCGGGAGGCCATTGCCTCCCCATCCGCAGAGCCGTTTCGACCCGTCGACGGGCCAATCCACGCCCGTTTGCCCCCTGGTTTTGCCCGAAAGCTTTTGCGCCAAAAAGTGCTCTGACCCCGAATTTCTCGGAAAATGTGCTCTGACCCCGAATGTTCGTGCGGGGCTTTTTACGCTGCCAGCCTGAGCACGCGGTCGTCCCCCGTGCGGAACACGCTGACGGTCCTTGCCAGGTTGCGGGCCTGCTCGTCCAGGCTCGCCGCCGCCGCCGCGGCCTGCTCGACGAGGGCGGAATTCTCTTGCGTGGTGCCGTCCAGGTGGGCGATCGCGTCGTTGACCTGGTGGATGCCCGCCGCCTGCTCGCGCGACGCCGTGACGATCTCCGACACGATCCCGGACACGCGCTGCACGCTGGCCAGGATGTCGCCCATCGACGCCCCGGCCTGCGTAGCCAGCCGGTTCCCCGCCTCGACGCGTTCGACGCTCTCGCCGATGAGCTGCTTGATCTCCTTCGCCGCCGCCGCGCTGCGCTGGGCCAGGTTGCGCACTTCGCCGGCGACGACCGCGAAGCCGCGGCCCTGCTCGCCCGCCCGCGCGGCCTCGACGGCGGCGTTGAGCGCAAGGATATTGGTCTGGAATGCGATGCCGTCGATGACGCCGATGATGTCCACGATCTTGCGCGCGCTGTCGTTGATCGCCTCCATCGTCGCCACCACGTCGGTGACGACTGCCCCGCCCCGCTGGGCCACGCTGGATGCCTGGCTCGCCACCTGGCTGGCCTGCGCGGCATTGTCCGCGTTCTGCCGGACGGTGGACGTGATCTCTTCCATCGACGCCGCCGTCTCTTCCAGGCTCGACGCCTGCGATTCGGTGCGCGACGACAGGTCCGCGTTGCCGGTCGCGATGTCGCGGGTCGCCTCGCCGATGGTGTCGATGCTGCCCCGCACTTCGATCACGATCTTGCGCAGGTTGTCGTTCATGCGCCCCAGGGATGCCAGCAGCCGCGCCGTTTCGTTGCGGCCGCCGGACTCGATGGCCGCCGTCAGGTCGCCGGCGGCCACCCGTTCCGCGATCTCGACGGCGTTGTTCAAAGGCTGCGTCACGGAGCGCGCGATCGCGTACAGCATCAGGCCGCCGAACGCGAACAGTCCGGCGACGGCCGCCAGCATGCCCAGGCGGGTGCGTTGGAGGGACGAGATCCGGGCGTCGAGCAGCGCGTTGAACTGGACCGTGGCCTTGCCGGCCAAGGTGTATTCCGCATCGATCGCCGCCGTGGTGAGCCGGACGTATTCCGGCCCCGAATAGGTGAGCGTCTCGGCCTTCACGATCTGCTCCAGCGCCAGCCGCATGGTCTGCTGCGCCTGTTCGCGCATGTCGCGCATCGCGGCTTCCAGCGGCGCGACCAGGGCGGGGTCGGCGCGCGCGGCCTTGTCGAACTGGCGCGTCGTCTGATACAGGCGGTCGCCGACCCGCGCCACGATCGCGGACAGCGCGAGCCGGTCTTCCGCGCTCGCGCGCCCGGTGGCCAGCAGGCCGGCACCCTTCGCGCGCATCTTGCCGAGTTCCTCCGTCAGGTACGGCAGCTGGTAATAGATGGCCTGGATCAGCTGGTAGGAATCGACGTCCGGGTCCAGGTTCAGGCCGTAGTGGTCGGCCACCTGGTCCTCGACGTCGAGGAGTTTCGGCACCAGCGCCGTGTGCGCCTCGTAGCTCTGGGGCACCGTGATCGTGCCGGACGCCACCCGGTCGCGCAGCGTTTCCCAGTCGCGCTTCGCGTCGGCCCAGGCCCGGTCGATGCGCGGATCGCCGAGACCGGCGACGATCGCGGACATCTTCGCGTAATTGGCGTCCACCTCGCGCTGCTTCTCTTCGCGCTTGGGAATCGACGCCGCGACGCCGCCGACCACCAGCGCGGCCAGCCCCCGGTGCTGCTGGGTGGTCTGGATGGTATCGAGGATGGTGGCGACCGGCGTGCGCGCCTGCGCTTCCAGCTCGAGGGCGGTGAGCGCAGTGCCCGTTTCTTGCAGGTAGAGCGAGGCCGTGATCGCGGCGACGATGATGCCGACCGCGCTCAGGATGGCGAATTTATGCCAGAGCAGCAGATGCTCCAGGCGCCGTTGTAGTTTCATGTGTTTCTCCGTCGTTGATCGCCGCAGCAATTTGTATCCGTAAGGAAACAATAAATACGGCAAGCCGTAAATGCAACGGCAATCGACGGGATTGGATGAAGATACGACAGATCGCTGGACAAACTGCCAACGGTCAGATGGGATCCGTGGCCAGCTTCGACCTGCGCACGGGGACCCGGATGCCGTAGCGCTGCGCCGATTGGCGCACGAGGTTTTCGAACCACGGCGGCGCGTCCGGCGCGATCACGATGCTGCGCAGCAGGCGGCCGGCGTCGATGGGCACGACGATGCCGGGCTGGCGCAGGTCCGGCGCGGACGGGCCGCGGGTGCGGTCGATGATCACCCGCACCTCCTTTTCGTACTCGTAGGCCTTGGTCTTGTAGGCGAAGATGCGCGTGTAGTCGGGCGAGACGTCCAGCTTCGGGTCGCTCCAGTGTTTCACGTATTCCACGCGCGCGATCGAGATCTTGTGCTCTTCGATGCCTTCCACGATGTCCGCCAGCTGCCCGACCGTCGTCGTCAGCGCCACGGCGCACTCCGACTTGCCGTACAGCGCCCACATGGCCGCGCTGTCGTCCTGGTTGCGGTGCCAGCAATTGATGAACACGGATTCGCGCATGCGGCGCTTGAACTGTTCGTAGTCGTAGTCGATCTCGCCGCGCGCGTGCGCCTCGCTGATCTGCGTGCGCAGCGACGGCGTGAACGCGCCCTCGAACTTGTCGCTGAAATGGTCGGCGCGGCAAAAGAACAGCGTCGAATTCTCGAAGAAGTCGAACAGCTTGGCCGCGTCGAGATAGCGCCACAGCACCGTGTCGCGGCGCAGCGGTTCGCCGGCGGTCCGGACGGGCATGCTGTTGACGACTGCAGTATCCATGGCTTGAAACTCTGGTTTACCTATTGTTTACGTGATTGTAGTGCGCGCGCGCCCGGTGTAATCGAACAGCCGTGCGCGTGTAGGACTATGCCGAGCATCAGCGTTCAGCAGCGGATATGGATTGATGGCCCCGCCCGCCGTGTAGATGCCGTAATGCAGGTGCGGCGGCGTGGTCGCGGCATTACCCGTGTTGCCGACATAGCCCAGGATGCTGCCCATCCGTACGCGCATGCCCGCGCGCACGTCGCCGTAGCGGTCCAGGTGCGCATAGTAGTGGCGCTGGCCGCCGGGCCCCAGCACCCACACGACCTGCCCGCCCAACCGGTTGGTGACCACGCGCAGCACGATGCCTTCCGTGCTCGACAGCACGGGCGTGCCCCGTTTCGCAAAGATGTCGATACCTTCGTGCCTGCGCCCGCCGCTGCGCGCACCGCCCCACGTATTGGCCAGCTGGGCCGGCCGGACGCCCGCCACGGGCACCGGCAACGCCGCCGGCGCGGGCAGGGACCCGAGCCGGATCGCGTACGCGACGTCGTCCAGCCACGGGCGCAGGATGCCCTCGGCGGCGAGCAGGACGAGGGCGATGAGGAGGCTGCGCAGCAGGGTTCGCATGCCCGGCAGATGGGGATCGCCGCGCGGAATCACAGGGCTCGCACGCGTCGCCGAGCCCGCAAGCGGCGCATGTATGAGTAAAATGGTTACACGGGAAGCCCGGCGCCGACACAATGCTCATCCAAAGAACACATCGGTACGTCAATATCGCAGCGGCGATCAGCATCGCCGTGCTGCTTGCCGGCATTTCGACGCTCGCCGCGGGCATCCAGCGCACGGCCGCATCCTGGCGCTGGGTCAATCACACGCGCGAAGTGCTGCAGCATGTGCAGGGCACGCAAAGCCTGATCAACGAGGCCGATGCGCTGCAGAAATCGCTGCGGCTCGAATACAGCCGCCGCGACGACGCGGATTTCCAGGAGCGCCTGACCGCCCTGCCCCGCGAAATCCTCGTGTTGACGCAGCTGACCCGCGACAATCCCACCCAACAACGCACACTGGCCGACCTGGGGCGCCTGCTGGACGACTACGCGCGCAACCTGCGTACGGGGATGGAGCGCGCCACGGCGTATCCCGACCGGGAGAGCGAACGGGCCTTGCGCCAGGCGATCGGCTTCCGGATCGCCGCGTTGCAGGCCGAGGAAGAGCGCCTCCTCGCGCTGCGCAACGCGGCCGTGGGCACCGACCGGGCACGCACGATCACGGCCGCCGGCGCCGTGTCGGTGCTGTCGATCGCCCTGCTGCTCTTCGTCCGGGCGATGGCGCGCCGCGATGCCGACTTCCTCGCGGCCCAGCGGGCGAATCTCGACGCGACCCTGCGCAGCATCGGCGAAGCCATCATTGCCGTCGACGTGTTCGGCCGCGTGCGGTTCATGAACCGGGTGGCGGAACAATTGCTCGGCTGCGAAGAGGCGCAAGCGCGCGACCAGGTGCTGACGACCGTGTTCCGCATCGCAGGCTCGAGCAGCGAGGACGACGCACTGGCCGCGGCGCTGCGGGCGGCGCTGCGCGACAAGCAGGCCGTGACCGGCATCCCGATCGCCGGCACCAGCCCCGCGCAACCGGAGCGGATGCGCGCCTGGCTGCTCAACTGCCAGCCCCTCCTCGTCGATGGCGAGGTGCGCGGCGCCGTGATGAGCATGCTGGACGTGACGGAGCTGAAACGCATCCAGCGCGAACTCGGCGACGCCAACCTGTTGCTCGAACGACGCATCCAGGACCGCACGGAGCAACTCGCCGAGGCCAACATGGAGCTGCGCGCCTTCGCCCACACCATCGCGCACGATTTGCGCGCGCCGCTGCGCAACGTGCAGGGCTATGCGACGGCGCTGCTGGAAGACGAGGCCGCCACGCTGAGCGCCACGGGCGAGCGGTTCCTGCGCCGCATCCTCGCCGTCAGCCAGCACATGGACCGGCTCGTGACGGACCTGCTCGCCTACAGCCAGCTGTCGCGCGCGGAGCTGCACCTGCAGCCCGTCGAACTGGACCGCGTCGTGCAGCTCGCGCTGGGCGACATGGAAACGCAGATCGCGGAAAACGGCGCACGGATCGACCCGGCGGCGCCCCTGCCCACGGTGCTCGGCAACGAAGCGGTCCTCGTGCAGGTATTCGTGAACCTGATCGGCAATGCGATCAAGTTCGTGGCGCCGGGCGTGACGCCGCACGTGCGCATCGATGCCCACCTCACCGCCGACGCGGCCTGGGTGCGCATCGCCGACAACGGCATCGGCATCCCGGAGGACAAGCGCGAACGCGTGTTCGACGTGTTCGAGCGCCTGCATGGCGAAGACCAGTACCAGGGCACGGGCATCGGCCTCGCGATCGTGAAGAAGGGCGTCGAACGGCTGGGCGGCACGGTCCACGTCGAACCGGCGCCCACCGGCACGGTGATCCGGCTGAGCCTGCAACGGCCGCGTCCGCAGCCCCTGCCCGCCGCCGCGCCGGCGGATGCACCGCCGGTGGCCTGACGGGGCCCGTCATTACGGCTACAATAGCAATGCTTGCACCACGACAAGTCCCGTCCCCGAATCGACCATGCCCCTGCGCTTCCTCCTCCTCGACGACAACCCCGACGACCGCCTGCTCGCGCGCCGCGAACTGGAACGCCATTTCCCCGGCTGCCAGACGACGGAGGTGGGCGACCGCGCCGGCTTCGAACAGGCGGCCGACGCCGGCTTTCCGTTCGACCTCGTCATCACCGACTACCAGATGCGCTGGACGACGGGCCTGGACGTACTGAAACTGATCAAGGCGCACGATCCGCAACTGTCGGTCATCATGTTCACCGCGACGGGCACGCAGGAAATCGCCGTGGAAGCCATGAAGCACGGCCTGGACGACTACGTGATCAAGAGCCCGCGCCACTACGCGCGCCTGCCCGTCGCGGTGCGCACCTGCCTCGACCGCACCGAGATCCGCTCGCGCGCCATCCGCAGCGAGACGCGGCTCGCGTCGCTGCTCGAAAACATCCAGGTGGGCGTGTTCCGCATCTCGCTCGAGGGCGAGATCGAGGAAGGCAACCGCGCGTTCTGGAGCATGCTGGGCCTCGCGTCCGGCGAATTCACGAAGGCCGCGCACCATCCGCTGATCGAGGACGTCCGGCGGCACATTCCGGACCTCAAGGCGACCCTGGATGCGGCCGACCTCCAGCTCGACGCGGGCGACCTGGACACCGGCGGCCGCGCCTTCAAGGTCAGGCTCGTGCGCGTGCGCGTGAACGGGCACGACGCGGTCGACGGCATCGTCGACGACGTGACGTCGCTGCGCCGCGCCGAACTGGAGATCCTGCGCCTGAATGCCGACCTGGAACAGCGCATCGCCACGCGCACGCGCCAGCTGCAGGAGGCGAACGAGGCGCTGGAGACGTTCGGCTTCTCCGTCTCGCACGACATGCGCGAGCCGCTGCGCACGATCCAGGGCTATGCCAACGTCCTCAAGCAGGATTTCGCCGAGGGCCACCTCGACAAGGCCAACCTGTACATCGGCCGCATCGAGGCCGTGGCGCACCGCGTCGACACGATGGTGTCCGACCTGCTGGAATTCGCGCGCCTGTCGCGCACCGAGATCGCCACCGAGAACGTCGCCATCCAGGAAGCGCTGCACGAAGTGACGGCCGCGCTGCACGCCGAAATCCAGCAGGCCAAGGCGCAACTGCACGTCGAGGTGCCGGACGGCCTGACCGTGCGCGCGCACCGCCAGACCTTCGTGCAGGCGCTGACGAACCTCGTGTCGAACGCCGTCAAGTTCGTGCGGCCGGGCGAGGCGCCCGTGGTGCGCATCGCGGCCGGCGAGGCCGGCTCGATGGTGCGCGTCACGATCGCGGACGACGGCATCGGCATCGCACCGGCGGCCCAGGCCCGCATCTTCAACGTGTTCGAACGCCTGCACAGCGAAGAGGAATACCCGGGCACGGGCATCGGCCTCGCGATCGTCAAGAAAGGCGTCGAGCGGATGGGCGGCCGCGTGGCCGTGGAATCGGCGCCGGGCAGCGGCGCCGCGTTCACGGTCGACCTGCCCGCGCCGCCGGACGCCCCATGACCTTCGCCGCCCTCCTCGTCGACGACAGCCCGGACGACCGGGCCCTCGTCGCGCGCGAGTTGAGGCGGCACTTCCCGCAGGCGCAGGTCAAGGAAGCGGGCAGCCCGGAAACGCTGGCCGCGGCGCTCGACGACGGCCGTTTCGACATCGCCATCACGGACTACCGCCTGCGCTTCACGGACGGCATCACGGTACTGCGCGAACTGAAACGCCGCTTTCCCGAACGCCCCGTGATCATGTTCACGGCGAGCGGCAACGAGGAAATCGCCGTCGAGGCCATGAAGGAAGGCCTGGACGATTACATCACCAAGACGCCCAAGCACTATCCGCGCATCGGCTACGCGGTGCGCGCCTGCGTCGACAAGTTCACCCAGCGCGCGCTGGCCGAACAGGCGCAGGCGCGCCTGGAGATCGCGCTGCAGTCGGCCGGCATGGCGACGTGGCAGTTCGATCCGCGCGAGCGCACGATCGCCGCGTCCGGCGACCTCGGACCGATGCTGGGCCAGCCGCCCGGCCATGCGCCGGCGACGGTGGATGCGTGGCTGGCCGACATCCACGACGACGACCGGCCCCGCGTGATCGAGGCGTGGAAGGCGGCCTTCGCCGGCACCGGCGACTACCGGATGCAATACCGCTTCCACGGCGCCGACGGCGTCACCCGCTGGATCGCGTCAAGCGCGCGCGTGCTGCGCGGCGCGGACGGCAAGCCGTCCCTGGTGATCGGCACGGCGCGCGAAGTCACGGCCGACATCGAGACGCGCCAGAACCTGGAACGCAAGACCGAACAGCTGGAACGAGCGGACCGCCAGAAGAACGAATTCCTGGCCATCCTCGCGCACGAGCTGCGCAACCCGCTGGGCGCCGCGCGCTATTCGATCGCCCTGCTGCGCCAGGCGCCGGACAACGCGGCCATCCGCGCCCGCGCCACCGACGTGATCGACCGCCAGATCGGCCACATGGCGACGATGCTGGACGCCCTGCTGGACCTGAGCCGCATCGCCCACAACCGCATCGAACTCGAACGGGCGCCGCTCGACGTGCGCCGGATCGTCGAACTCGCGTGCGACAACGCGCAATCCGCGTTCGCGGGCAAGGGCCACGACCTGCGGGTGGCGCT
>CBIHRX010000089.1:0-21232 GCA_966212555.1 uncultured Massilia sp. | reverse complement strand
TACGCCTGATTTCGAGTCAGGTACATTCGACCACTCTGCCACCTCTCCTGGTAACTTTTTTCATGCGGTCGTTTCGCGTGAGGCCGCATTATAGACGGTGGGTAAGAGAATCGCAAGCGTCGCCCGTGCGCCCTGCAAACCCACCCCCCGCAGGGAGTGACAACCCCCCGATAACCCGATCGGAGTATTGTCCGACCACCCCATCCAAGTAACACTTCTCCCATCGAAATTTAACCTTTCAACCGATTGGAGAAGTACATGCCTGCCAAACGTGTCGTCGTCACCGGCTACGGAGCCGTCTCCGCCCTGGGCGAAAACGTCCCGGACATCTGGAACGCGATCATGAACTACCGCGTCGGCTACCAGCTGACCGCGTTCCCCGACCCCAAGATCAACGCCCGCTTCTTCAGCTTCATGGAAGACAAGCGCCAGCGCTACGCCGGCTTCCCGAAAGCCGTCCTGAAAATGCTGCCGACGTTCGCGAAGAACGCCCTGGTCGCCTCGCGCGAAGCCCTGCAGATGGCCTTCGGCACCGCCGACGACATCCAGCAGTTCGTCAAATCGCCGTTCGACATCGGCGCCATCATCGGCACCGGCTGGGGCGGCATGGATTCCGTCAACGACAACAACAACGATTACCGCGAGAGCGGCCTGTCGTCGTCGTTCGCCACCCTGATGTCGATGCACAGCATCGGCACGGCCGCCGTCGCGCTGAACTGGAATCTGCGCGGCTACCAGAACACGCCGGTCGCGGCCTGCGCGACGGGCACCATCGCCATCGGCGACGCCTATGAAGTCATCAAGTCCGGCCGCGCCAGGGTGATGCTGGCCGGCGGCAGCGAATCGCTGAAGGAGACGTTCAACGTCTGGTCGATCGACGTCATCCAGGCCCTGAGCAAGGAACAGCACGACGTGCGCCGCGCCTGCTGCCCCTTCAGCGCACGGCGCAGCGGCTTCGTGCTGGCCGAAGGGGCGGCCGTCCTGTGCCTGGAAGAGCGCGAGCACGCGCTGGCGCGCGGCGCCACGATCCTCGGCGAGATCACCGGCTACGGCAACTACTCGGACGCCTACGACATGACGGCCCCCGCCGACGACCTGCGCGCGCGCCACATGGCGATCGTGCAGGCGGTGGGCCAGGCGCCGGACCGCATCGGCTACATCAACCTGCACGGCACGTCGACGCCGATCAACGACGTCAACGAGACGAACACGATCAAGTCCGCGTTCGGCGACGGTGCGCCCGGCATCCCGATGTCGAGCACCAAGTCGTACACGGGCCACCTGATCGGCGCGGCCGGCTCGCTGGAGACGATCTTCTGCCTCAAGGCGCTGGAGACGGGCATCGTCCCCGCCACGATCCACATGGACGAAGCCGATCCCGCGTGCGACCTCGATTACACGCCGAACGAACACCGCCAGGTGAAGCGCATCGACGCGGCCCTCAACGTCAGCTTCGGCTTCGGCGGCGCCAACAGCGCCCTCGTCGTCGAGCGCGCGTAAGGAGACGGCGATGCAGAGCGCACAACACCTGTTCGCGGGGCCGGCCGCCGCGGCAAGCCCGCTGACGCTGTCGTTCGACATGCCCGCGGTGGAGCAGTGGGCGCAGTTTTCCAGCGACCGCAATCCGATCCACTTCGACCTCGCGCACGCCAGGGCGGCCGGCCTCGACGCGCTGATCGTGCACGGCATGCTCGCGATGATGCCGATGAAGGAAGCGGCGGCGCAAGCCGTCGCGCCCGACGGCTGGATGAAGTTCCGCACCTTGCTGCGCAACCCCATCGCGCACGACCGCGACGTCGTCTTCACGACGAAGCCGGCCGCCGGCGGCATCGCGTTCCGCCTGCACGACACGGCCGGCAAGCTCGAACACTTCCGCGGCACGTATGGCCGCGTGGGCGACCCGTCCGGCCAGCTGCAGGGCGATACGCCGCGCGGCAAGCCGCTCGAACGCGCGCACCTCGACCGGTTCTTCGCCACGTACCCGCACGTGCGCGAGCGCTGGATCGCACTCGATGCCGTCGTGTTTTCCGAATTCATGCGCTCGCGGCTGCACTTCCTCGAACGCCTGGCGCACGCGCACATGATGCGCCTGTCGGGCGGCGCGCCGGCATCGCGGGTCGTCGTGCAATCGAGCCACACGGTCACGTTCGACGCGGCGTTCTTCGACGCCCCGGCCGCCGCGGACCAGTGGAACAACCTCAATCATGCCCTGCTCACGCCCGAATTGCTCGCCAGCGGCAATCAGATCGGCGGCGTCGTCGCGCTGCCGGTCCTGTGTGCGGGCCGTCTCGTCATGCTGGTCGAAGTCGGCCTGGTCGCCAGGTTCGACACCGAAATCCCTAACTAATCAATGGAGGTATGAAATGAATGTAGCCGAATTCCTGCAGGATGCGATCGTGGAACTGAAGGACGTCGATGAGTCGACGCTCGTCCCGGCGCTGACGTTCGAGGAACTGGAACTGGACAGCCTGGACTACGTGGAAATCCAGCTGCGCATCAAGAAGACCTTCAAGGTCGAGATCACGCCGGACCTGTTCGCATCGGGCCAGTTGAAGAACCTGGGCGACCTGGCGGCGTACATCGAGGCGAACCAGCCGCAGGCGGCGGTGGCGTGATGACCGGCCAACCGCCCATCATCCCGCTCAGCCCGCGCGGCCGGCTCGGCGTGGAGACCCTGATCGAGAAGTCGCACGCGGCGCCCATGGACCTGAACCAGGTCGTCCCGTGGCGGCAGGGTGTCGACCGCCAGGGCGTGCCCAAGAAGATGGAGCACTGCTGGATCCATGGCACGCCGTGGTTCGACGCGCTGACGGACGCGCAGCGCCACGAGGTGCTGTGGCTGGAAAACGCGCGCGACGTGTCGATGTTCATCCTGCTCGAACAGACGCTGCCGCCGCTGTACATGGGCTACCTGAACGCCCACCAGGACGCGCTGGCGCCGGACGTGCGCGAGTACCTGATGATCTTCTCGAAAGAGGAAATCATGCACACGCTGATGTTCCGGCGCTACATGAAGATGGCGCGGCTGCCGCTGTTCGGTCCACCGGACGGGCTGCACGAGATGCTGACGGTGCAGCTGCCCAAGATGCATCCGGTGGCCGGCATCATCGCCACCTTGCTGCTCGAATGGGTGGCCGAACTGTCCGCCATGTTCGTGTCGCAGGACGACGTCGTCGATCCGCTGACGCGCGAGATGTTCTACCAGCACCACCTGGAAGAAGCGCGCCACATCGCGTTCGGGCGCTGGGTCGGCGAGTCGTTCTTCGAGCATGCGCCGGAAGAACAGGCGATGCAGATGCGCCAGATGATGCGCGGCCTGATGGCGCGCCTCGTCCCGCAATTCACGTACAACCCGGAGATCGCGCGCCACACGTCGTTCGCGTTCCCGATCGCCTGCGACGACCAGGCCGCGATCGACGCGGTGCGCTATTCGGAACGGAGCCTCGCGCTCAACGAGAAGCGCTTCGCGCCGCTGAACGCCTGGCTGCGCAAGCTGGGCGTGTCGTGATGGACGCCGGCAGCCGTTGGGACGCGATCTGCGTCGGCGCCGGCATCACCAGCCTCGCGTTCGGCGCGCAGGTGGTGAAGCGGCATCCGGGCGCGCGCATCCTCGTCATCGACAAGCACGGCGTGCCCGGCGGATATGCGACCGTGTTCCAGCGCCCGAAGGCGGGCGCCGCCTTCGACTGCAGCCTGCACAAGCTGAGCGGCATGGGCGAGGGCGGCAACCTGCGCCGGATCTTCGCGGACCTCGGGCTCGACGCGGAACTGGGCCTGAAGGTGCCGGCCGATTATTTCGAGGCCTGCCTGCCCGGCGGCGCCATCCGCTTCGGCAACGGCGTCGACGCATTCCGCCAGGCGTTGAACGACCGCTTCCCGCACGAGCGCGCGGGCCTGGACCGCTTCTTCGACGAGGTGGCCGTCCACGGCCGCAACGGCTACCACCAGTTCCAGATGATGGACGGCACCTTCGAGCCGGACTTCGCGCAACTGCGCTACGCCCACAAGCATTTGAAGCACGTGACGGTGGCGCAGGCGCTGGCGGAACGCATCGGCGACCCGTGGCTGCGCGAGATCCTCGCCGCCACCGGCATCTACGTGGGCGGCTTCCCGGAAGACCTGGGCTACCTGTATTTCCTGCACGTCGTGTACGCGACGCTCACGCAGGGCAATGCCTACGTCGAGGGCGCGTCGCAGCGCCTGTCGGACGTGCTCGCGGGCCGCATCGTCGCGGCCGGCGGGCAGGTGCTGCTGGGGACCGCGGTCCGGCGAATCATCGGCGACGATGCCGGCCAGGTGCGCGGCGTGACGACGGCCAAAGGGGATTTTTACGCGGACCGCGTGTACCTGAACGCGGCCCCGCACTACGCGCTGCGCACCTTGTTCGACGACGGGCCGACGCTGGAGCCCGTGCTGCGCAAGCTGGATAACTTAAAACCGTCGCGCTCGACGACGACGGTGTACCTGACGACGGACGCGGCGCCGGCTGGTCTCGGCCTCGCCAGCACCGAGACGATGATCTTCGCCTCCGGCGCCGACGCGAGCCGCGCGGCCAGGACAGCCTGCGAAGGCGACGACGCTTGCGAGCGGGCCTACTGGCGCGACAGCGTCATGGAGGTCACGAACTACCACGCGCTCGATCCGAACGGCGGTCGCATCGTCTGCCTCAACGTGCTGGATTCGATGGCGCACTGGCCGGAACGCCGGTCGCCCGCGTACAAGCTGAAAAAGGCGCGCGCGCTGAACGTCCTGCTCGAACGGCTGTACGCCGCGAAACCGGGATTGCGCGGGCACGTCGTGTACACCGAGGTGTCGACGCCGCGCACCTACGAGCGTTTTACCAACAACACGGACGGCGCGGGCTATGGCGCGATGGTGGGGACGGACTTGTCCGGCCACGTGTTCCACCACGCGTTCCCGATCGCGGGCGTCCATTTTCTCAGCGCCTGGGTGGCCGGCCCCAGTTACGAGGCGGCGTTCGGGTATGCCGAGATGAAGGCGAAGCAATGGGCAGCTTAGTCGCTCGTGTATCGGGAGGCGTCTTGATGCGCACGTTGTTCAAGCCCGTCTTCGGCTGGCGCGGCGACGGCCTGGCGGGCCTGGAACCGTTCGTCCACACGAGTGCGGACGGCAGCTGGCTGGCCGGTGCGGTGCACGTCAGCCGGCGCGTGCCGGCACGGGGCGTCGTCCTGCTGTGCCATCCGTTCCTCAAGTACGGCATGCACTGGTTCTTCAACCACGGCTACCACGAGTGGCTGGCGGACGCGGGCTACCACGTCGTCGGCTTCGACTTCAAGGGATTCGGCCGCAGCACGGTCGGCGGCATGTCGTTCGCGGAAGACGTCATCGCGCTCGGCGAGTGGGCGCGCGACTGCTGGCCGGAGCTTCCCGTGCACGTGCTGGGCGCGTCGTTCGGCGCGTTCCACGCGCTGCACGCCATCGCGACGGGCCGCACCGCATTCGCGTCGGTGGTGTGCGACAGCGTGCCGGCCACGGTCGCGCGCTTCTTCGGCGGCGGCGTGACGGGTGCGGTGATGCGCGGCATGAGCACGAGCCGCTGGGCCGACGCGACGGGCACGCGCCCCATCTTCCGTTCGCTGCCGCTGCCGCACGGCTTGCCGCGCCTGTTCCTGTTCGGCGGCGCCGACGCGTTCATCACCCCCGCCGAGGTGGAGCGGCTGCGCGAGGCCTGCGGCCCGAGCAACGTGCGCGTGTATCCGGACTGCGGCCACCTGGAGGTGCGCAAGGCATTCCCCGGCGCCTACCGCGGCGCCATCCTCGGTTTTCTCGATCACTCATCTTCAATCAAGGAACATCATTCATGGCATCGAACGCAATAAAGAAACAATGGGTACTGGTCACGGGCGGCACGCGCGGCATCGGCCGCGGCCTTGTCGCCGCGTTTTGCGCGGCCGGCTACGACGTCGTGTTCACGTACCAGCGGTCGCACGAGGCGGCCGCGGAACTCGTGCGCGAGATGGCGGCGACCGGCGCCCAGGCGGCGGGCCACTGCTGCGACAGCGCCGACGAGGAAGCCGTCAACGCGCTGGCGCGCGGGCTGCTCGTGGAACGGGGCGCGCCGCATGCCGTCGTCAACAACGTCGGCATCACGCGCGACGCGGTGCTCATGCGCATGAGCAGCGCGCAGTGGACGGATGTGATGAACGCCAACCTGAACGCGTCGTTCTACGTCACCCGCGCCTTCGTGCACGCGATGGTGGAAGAGGGCGACGGCGTGATCCTGCAGATGTCGTCCGTGTCCGGCTTCAAGGGCAACGTGGGGCAGACGAACTACTCGGCCACGAAGGCAGCGATGATCGGCATGACCCGCTCGCTCGCGCTGGAACTGGGCCGCTTCAACGTGCGCGTGAACGCCATCGCGCCCGGCTTCATCGCGACCGAGATGACGGCGGAAATCCCCGAGGCCAAGCTGAAGTCCCTCGGCGCCGGCATCCCGCTGCGCCGCTTCGGCACGGTGCGCGAAGTGGCGTCGCTCGCGACCTATCTCGCGTCCGCGGACGCCGCCTACATCACGGGCCAGACGTTCGTCATCGACGGCGGCCTCACCGCGTGAACGGGAGGCAGCGTGACCTATGTCGTGACCGAACCGTGCATCGGCTGCAAGCACACGGACTGCATCCAGGTGTGTCCCGTGGACTGCTTCCATGAAGGCGCGAACTTCCTCGCCATCGACCCGGAACGCTGCGTCGATTGCGGGCTGTGCGAAGTGGAGTGTCCCGTCGGCGCCATCGTGGCGGAAAGCGAGCTGGCACCGGATCAGCTGCACTGGCTGGCGCTGAACGAAGACCTGGCGCGGCGCTGGCAGCCCATCACGCAGCGCAAGCCGGCGCTGCCCGACGCCGCCGACTGGGCCGTGCGCACGGGCAAGCTGGCGGCGCTCGTGCGCTGACGCGCGAATTTCCCCCCACCGGTGAGGCGTGCGCAGCGGGCCGCGATGGCGCATCCTTGCGGCCATCGAAGTCTTCGCCGCGTCCGACCCATGAACTCATCCATCGATCATCGCATCCTCGCCCTGTTTGCCGCCTGCCAGGGCATCGACACGCGGGCCGGCTTGATGGACGACGTCCATCCGCTGCTGAAGGAGATCCTGCCGCACGAGCGTTTCGTGTGCGGCATCGCGACGGTCGCCCCGGTGGCCGTGCTGGACGTCGTCGATGCCGGCTTTCCCAAGGTGTTCGTCGACGGCATCGTCGACCGGCGCGGCCGCATCGCCAGTCCCGTGATCCGCCACTGGCTGATGAACGACGCGCCCGTGTATTTCGACGAAGCCGGGGGCGACGCTGTCGTCGAACCGGAGGATGGCGCGTGGCTCGCGTCGTTCCGGCAGCACGGCATGCGCAACATGCTCGCGCACGGCGTCAAGGACTTGCACGGCGGCGCGACCAGTTACTTCTGCTTCGCGGGCGTGCCGGACGGCGGCGCAGCGAGAAAGCGGCTGCTCCAGCTCATCGTGCCGCACCTGCACGCTGCGCTGCGCACGCACTACCGGCTCAAGGACCGCGCGCAGGACGTCGAACTGTCGTGCCGCGAGCGCGAAGTGCTGCAACTGGTCTGCGTCGGCAAGACCAACGAGGCGATCGGTTCCATCCTCGGCATCAGCCCGTGGACGGTCAAGGTCCACGTGCGCAACTTCATGGCCAAGCTGAACGTGTCGACCCGCGGGCACGCGGCGGCGATGGCGATGAAGAATGGACTCGTCAGTATCTAGTCGGCCTGCGCCCCGGGAACGTCATTCCCGCGGAGGCGGGAATCCAATTTCTGCATGCGCCGCGATAACGCGTGCAACTTGGGTCCACGCCTGCGCAGGGACGACGGGTTCATGAGAGTTCGCGCAACCGCCCCCGCGCGATGCCTGCCAATGTCTGCACTGCGAACACCGCGATGACGACCGTGGCGATGCCGAGGATGAGCAGCGCAATCGCATCCATCACCGGGCTGTCGGCGACCGCCGCGTAGCGCAGCGTGGTGACGGCCGACGCGGCGAGCGGGAAGCTGGCGGCCCACCATGCCACGCGGAACGGCGAGCACGCCGGCAGGTGGACGAGGCGCGCCAGCAGCACGGGCAGCAGGAACAGCATGATCATCACCAGGCCTTGGGCGAACGCGTCGACGTGCCCGAACGTCGTCGTGTAAGCCGAGTAGCCCACCGCGAACGGCGCCAGCAGGATCAGCAGCGACGGCTGCAGCGCGGGCGGCAGCGGGTCTTCCGTGATCAGGCGCGACAGCAGCATCGCCAGCAGCGGCAGCGCGAAGAACAGGCCGACGGCGAGGCCGAACACCATCACGCCATGCAGGCCGTCCCAATGCAGCACGGGCGCGGCCAGCGGGATGTCGAGCATGCCCACGACGGGGACGATCCACGCCGGCGCCACCTGGGCCGGCGTGTGGCGGACGGACAGCCAGCGCGTGACGATGGTCCACGCGAACACGGTCATGCCGACGGCGCCCAGCACCCACGCGAGGCGGGCCAGCGCCAGGCTGACGTCGGCCAGCAGGAACGGCAGCAGCAGGAGGCTGATCAGCGGGGTGCCGAACAGGTTGCCGCCGACCGGATGGGAGAACTCGGCGCGCACGGTGGACCATCCCGCCGCGGCCTTGACGCCATAGGCGACGGCCAGCACGACGAAGGCGGCGACGGCGAGGGCGCCGATGGCCTGGCCGACGACGGCCGGCGCACCGAACGCCTGGTGCGCGAGGCGCCACGCGAGCGCCAGGCCCGTGAGGCCCATCACGGCGCCGAACAGGCCGACGGGCAAATACGACAGGGTGGTCGGGATGGCCGGCGCGGCGGCGACAGCGGGGCGTGCGGCTTGCATGGCAGGGCTCCTCGTGTTGGTGCTGAGGAACTCATTCTGGGGGCGTGGGCACCCGGCCGCCATGCCCGGATGCGGCACCGTTTTGCCCGATCGTCTCGATCGGCCGCCGCTTACCCGCGGCGGGTGGCATGCAGCCACACGGCCGCGATGCGCTCCACCTGTTCGTAGCCCTCGCAGTCGAGCTGGCCGCCGAAGACGTCCGGATCGAGTTCCTCGTACGACCAGCAGTCCGTGTCGGCGTCGAGGCGGTCGCGGATGGCGGCGAGGAACGGGTCGGCGCCGTCGACGATCGCCACGCCCGTGTACAGCAGCAGGCTGCCGCCGGGATGCAGCCGGTCCAGCGCCGCGTGCACGATGCGGATCGACAGCTCGGCGCCGTGCGTGCCGCCGCCGTGGCGGTACGTCAGCTCGTCCGGGTCGAGGATGTACGGCGGGTTCGACATGACGAGGTCGAAGCCGCCCTCGACGCCGTCCAGCAGGTCGCTGCGGCAGGGCACGACGTTGTGCGCGCCGTTCAGGCCCGCGTTGACGTCCGCGAGCGCCAGCGCGGCCGGGTTGATGTCGGCCGCGTAGACGGTGGCGTCGGGGCGGCGCAGCGCCAGTTCGATTGCGCCGGGCCCGGCGCCCGCGCCGACGTCGACGGCGCGCCGCACCGGCCGGCGCAGGCCGCCGTGCGCCCCGAGCACGCGTTTCAGGGCGCTCGTGTAGCGGTAGGTGTCGGGGCCGAAGAACACGGCGTCTTCGTCGAGCGTGGGCCACGCCGAGTGAAAGTACAGGCGGTCGCCGATGGTCGAGGCGCGCACGCCGGCACGCCACCCGTCCGCGCCCTCCGCGACCGCCAGGCCCGCCGCGCGCAGATGGCCGGCTATGGTGTCCGGCAGCACGCCGGCGCGCCACGGCCGGCTCCAGCCGAACACGCCGCGCAGGTCGTGGGCCCAGGCATTCTCCGGCCGGCGGTTGACCCGGCGGTGCGTGGCGGGGGTGACGGTCACGAAACGGTAGCCGGTGGCCTGTAGACTGCGGCCGAGCGCCGTCAGCGCCTCGTGGTGTGCGAAGGGAGAGGTCATGCGCCCGAGCATGCACGCCGCGGGTCCGCCCGTCCGTACGCGGGCGCACAGAGACGTGGACGGGCTGTCATGCAGTCCGGGTCTGCGCTATGGCATGATGCGGCTATGTGAAAGTTCGAACAGATGCGGCCGCGCGGCGTATGCACAATGGACGGGCTGATGCAGGACGCGTGGCCCCAAGACGAGGACGACCATGAAAACGACGCCGGACGTAACCCTCCGCGAGCGACTGGAGCGTGAGGTCGAACGCGAGCGCCACGAACGCCTGCTGCGCGACGAAGAGCGTGCCGGCCTGGCGGTGGACGACGAGTTCCGCCTGAAGGATGTGCGCGAAAACATGGGGTCGGTGAAGATCCGGCGTCCCGGCGGACGCTGAGGTCGGCCGGCACGACGATAACGACGAGGTACCGTTCGCGGTACCCGCAAGGAGAATCATCATGCGTTGGGAAGGCGACAGGCAGAGCGACAACATCGAGGACCGCCGCGGCGGTGGGGGCGGCGGCGGTTTCGGCATCGGCGGCGGGACCGTCGGCATCGGCACGATCGCGATCGCGCTGCTGGGTTCATGGTTCTTCGGCGTGTCGCCGTCCACGATCCTGAGCCTGCTGTCGGGCGGCTCGCCGGCCCAGGTCCAGCAGGCACCGGCGCACCCGCCCGCGAACGACCGCGAGACGCAGTTCGTGCGCACCGTGCTCGGCTATACCGAAGACACGTGGTCGCAGATCTTCCGCGCCAACGGCGCGACTTACTCGCCGCCGCGCCTCGTGCTGTACTCCGGCCGCACGTCGACCGGCGGTTGCGGCGTGGGCCAGTCCGCCGTCGGGCCGTTCTATTGCCCGGCCGACCGCAAGGTGTATATCGACCTGACGTTCTTCCGCATGATGCAGCAGCGCTTCAAGGTGGGCGGCGAATTCACGCAGGCCTATGTGATCGCGCACGAGGTCGGCCACCACGTGCAGAACCTGCTGGGCATTTCGGGCAAGGTCGACAGCGCGCGCCAGCACCTGTCGGAACGGGAGGCCAACGCCGCGTCCGTGCGGCTGGAACTGCAGGCCGACTGCTTCGCCGGCGTGTGGGCCTACCACACGAACCAGGCCAAGCAGATCATCGAGCAGGGCGACGTCGAGTCCGCGCTGAACGCGGCGAGCGCCATCGGCGACGACGCGCTGCAGCGCCAGTCGCGCGGCGAGGTCGTGCCGGATTCGTTCACGCACGGCACGTCGGCGCAGCGGGTGCGCTGGTTTACGCGCGGGTTGCAGACGGGGTCCGTCGAGCAGTGCAATACGTTCGAGGCGCGGCAGCTTTGATGTGATGCCGTCATTCCCGCGCAAGCGGGAATCCAAGTTTCATGCGCCGCCGCAGCGCGTGCAAATGGGGTCCCCGCCTGCGCGGGGACGACGTTGGATATGCTTCGACTCGCAATAATTTCCTTTTAAAAACAAAGCCCTACACCTCTTCAAAAAAAATCGGCCGAAACCTGTGTTCGTTTCCGTGCGCGTATCGCCTTCCTTAGCGTTTTGACATACCTTGTTGTCAAGCGCTCGTCCGTGGCGGCGGGCGGACAACCAACGAGGAGGAATTATGCTGGCAATGAATTACCGGGGACCGTATCGCGTCCGCGCCGATTACAAGCCCGATCCCGTCATCGAACACCCGGGCGACGCCATCGTGCGCGTGCTGCGCTCCTGCATCTGCGGGTCCGACCTGCACCTGTACCACGGCATGGTGCCCGACACGCGCGTGGGCCATACGTTCGGCCACGAGTTCGTCGGCGAAGTCGTGGACGTGGGCCGCGACGTGCAGACGCTGAAAGCGGGCGACCGGGTGCTGGTGCCGTTCAACCTGTTCTGCGGCTCCTGCTTCTTCTGCCAGCGCGAACTGTTCGGCAATTGCCACAACACGAATCCGGAAGCGACGGCCGTCGGCGGCATCTACGGCTATTCGCACACGGCGGGCGGCTATGACGGCGGCCAGGCCGAGTACGTGCGCGTGCCGATGGCCGACGTGGGCCCGTACCCGATCCCCGACGACCTGCACCTGGACGACGCCGTGCTGCTGACGGACGCCCTCCCGACGGGCTACCAGGCGGCCGAGATGGGCGATATCCAGGAAGGCGACACGGTCGTCATCTTCGGCGCCGGCCCGATCGGCATCTTCGCCGCGAAAGCCGCGTGGCTGATGGGCGCGGGCAGGGTGATCGTCGTGGACGAGGTCGAGTACCGCCTGGAATTCGTCAAGCGCTACGCCCAATGCGAGGTCGTGAACTTCCGCGAGGTGAACGACATGGCGGAGCACATCAAGAAGATGACGGACTGGATGGGCGCGGACGTCACCATCGATTGCGTGGGCGGCGACGCGGCCGGCTCCATCGCGCAGACCCTGACGGGCCGCCTGATGAAGATGCAGGCCGGCGCCTCGACCGTGCTGCACTGGGCCATCAACAGCGTGCGCAAGGGCGGCAACGTGTCCATCGTCGGCGTGTACGGCCCGACCTTCAACATGGTCCCCATCGGCAACGTGCTGAACAAGGGCCTGACGATCCGCGCGAACCAGGCCAGCGTGAAGCGCCACCTGCCGCGCCTGATCGAGCACATCCGCGAAGGCCGCCTGAACCCGAAGGAAATCATCACGCACCGGGTGCCGCTGGAAGAGGTGGCGGACGCGTACCACATCTTCTCGAGCAAGCTCGACAACTGCATCAAGACCGTCCTGATCCCGCCGTCGGCGCGCGAGGTCCAGGCCGTGAACGCCACCGCTTTGCATTGAGGAGAGACCATGGAACACCATCATCATCACGAAGACGATGCGGGCCACGTGCATGCTCACCCGCTGCAGGGCGACATGGCCGAAGGCCCGCGCCGTCCGGGCCGCGAGGAGCTGTCGCACATCGAGGGCTGGGGCGCCGACCTCGACCGCAAGAACCGCCCGGCCGTGCCGATGGAGCGCACACCCGCGCGCTTCATCCACCCGCACGAGGGCAAGCTGCCGCAGCAGCCGGAAGACGTCGAGGTCCTCGTCTCGACGGAACGGCCCGGCATCACGCCGATCTTCGGCACCGTGCAGCCGCCGAAGGGCTTGTCCGGCATGATCCGCCGCCTTGCCTTCAAATGGTCGGAAAACGATATGCGCCATTGGCTCCTGCTGCTCGCGGCGGACCGGGTGAACGTCGTCGAAGGCATCGGCGAGGATCTCGCCCACGGCAAGGTGCCGAACGTGCTGGCCGAGATGGGCATCAAGGCCGAGTGGGAGCACAACCGGGCCGGCCTCGTGAAGAAGGCCGTGATCGCCGGCGCCGTCGTCGGCACGGCCGTGTACCTGATGCGCCGGCGCGAGCGCTGAACGTCCCGTAAGGTGCGCCCACGCGCACCGCAGGCCGCGTCTTTTCATCCCGCCTCACGGCCGCCGCAAGCGCCGTGGGGCTCTTTGCGCTTGAGCAAATTCCTTTAAGCGAGCTCGTCCACACTGCATCGGTGTGCCCGCTCAATGAAAGGAAATCTCATGAACAAGCGCAAGATGTTGCTGGCGTCGTTCGGCGCCCTGTCCCTGGCTGTCGTCGTGCCCGCGGGGGCGGCCGGTCCAGGCACCATGAGCCAGGCCGTTGCCGCGTCCCCGCAGCTGGACGCGGCGCTGCTGGCCCAGCTGGACGCACGCCGCGCCGCGCGCGGGCAGGATGCGCGCTTCGGCCATGCGGTCGTGGCCCGGCATCCCGGCACGCAGGGCACGCAGATCGCGCGCGTCGCCCACACGTACAAGAACGTGCGCATCTTCGGCTTCGAATCCGTGCTCGTGCTGGATGCGAACGGCAAGATCCTGTCCGAATCCGATTCCGAGCAGCGCGCCAACTTCGCCAAGGCCGATGCCGCCGGGCCGGGCACGGATTTCAGCGTCGTGCCCGCGATCTCGTCGAAGGCCGCGATCGACGCGGCGCTCGCGTCGGTGGGCACCTCGGCGCGTCACGCGACGCCGCCCAGCGCGGAATTGATCATCTGGCCCGCGATGCGCACGGAACGCGTGCCCGACGCGCGCGACAAGCAGGAGCAGGAACTCAACGCGCTCGACGTGCAGGACGTCGTCGATCACTACGAACTGGCCTATCTCGTGCACACGCGCATGGTCGTCGGCGACAAGCCCGTGTACCACGACACGATCGTCAGCGCGCGCGACGGCGCCATCCTGGCCCAATGGAACATGCTGCAGACGGTGGTCGGCGTGGGCCACAGCCAGTACAACGGCGACGTGCCCATCAACACGACCCTCGCCGATGGCAAGTACAGGATGATCGACGACGCCCGCGGCACGGGCGGCACGTTCGGCGCGATGGCGATCACGAACGCGAACCATGGCACGAGCGCGGGCAGCGTCTACGTCAACGATACGAACACGTGGGGCGACGGCAAGCAGTACGTGGCCGGGGGCTCCACCACGAACGCGAACGGCCAGACGGCCGCCGTGAACGCGATGTGGGGCCTGATGAACACGTACGACACGATGAAGAACGTGTTCAACTGGCTGTCGCTGGACGGGCACAACACGGCCACGTACATCGCGGCGCACGTCAACACGGCGTACGACAACGCGTATTACAGCGACACGTGCCGCTGCATGTTCATCGGCGACGGCTCCAGCTTCAACAGCCTGGGGTCGATCGACGTGATCGGCCACGAGATGGGCCATGGCGTCACGGCCGCCACGTCGAACCTGACGTATGCCGGCGAATCGGGCGGCTTGAACGAATCGTCGTCGGACATCAACGGCGAGGCCGTCGAAGCGTATGCGCGCGGGGGCGGGAAGGGCGACAGCATCCCGCTCACGGGCAACGACTGGGTGCTGGGCAAGGAAATCAGCAAGACGGGCACGCCGCTGCGCTGGATGTACCGGCCGAGCAAGGACGGCAGCAGTCCGGACGCCTGGAACAGCTCGATCAAGCGCCTGGACGTGCACTACAGCAGCGGCCCGAACAACCGCATGTTCTACTTCCTCGCGCAAGGATCGAGCGCGGACAAGGCCAGCGATTATTACAGCAAATACCTCGTCAAGACGCCGGCCGCGATGACGGGCATCGGGCTCGACAAGGCTTACCGGATCTGGTTCAAGGCGAACACGACCCTGTTCACGTCGAGCACCAATTACGCGGATGCGCGTGCCAAGATGATCGAGGCGGCCGGCGAGCTGTACGGCAAATCCAGCAAGGAGCTGATTGCCGTGCAGCGGGCTTACGCCGCGATCAATGTCGGCGCGGACGTGGACGAAGCGGCGGCGAAGTAAAGCGGAAACCCGCCTCGTCAGGCCGCTTCCAGGACAATGGCGGCCGCCTGGAAGTCGCCGGTGAGGTTGGGCTGAATCCCCTGTCCCATCCAGTAGGCGCCGCTCGCCTGTTTCGGTGTCCGCGGCGCCACCCCGCCGGCAATGGTGCGCAGCGTATACCTCTTCCGCGGATCGAGTCCGCGCAACTGGATATGGGGCGCGGGATTGCGCATGCCGCCGGAGTGAAGGAAGGCGAACAGGACGGCCTGGTTGCCGTCCTGCGCGACCGACAGCGTCGCCGATCGGGCCGAGCCGCCCTGCGGCGATACCAGCCGGTACAAGTCGCCTTGCTGAACGGTCACGCGGATACGCTTGTACTCGGCGATGAGCCGCTGCGCTTGCGCGACGTCGCGGTCGTTCCAGTGGTTCAGGTTCGCGCCGATCCCGAGCGCGCCCTGCATGGACGATAGAAAACGGTATTCGAGGGACGTGGCGCGCTTGTTGACCCAGTTGGGCGAGTCCGTGACCCATGCCATCATGATCGCCGGCGCATAGGCACGGCTGAAGCCATCCTGGATCAGCAGCCGGTCGTACGGATCGGTATTGTCGGATACCCAGACTTCGTCGGTCAGGGCCATGATGCCGAGATCGACGCGGCCGCCGCCGCTGGCGCACGATTCGATCTCGACCTTCGGGTGGCGCCGGCGCAGTTCGCCGAGCAGCTTGTAGAGATTGTCCACATACGCCACGTGCAAACGCTGCTGCTCCGCCGGCGGCACCTGCGGCCAGCCCGGTTCGGACCAGGCGCGATTGTGGTCCCACTTGAGGAATGCGATGTCGTTCGAGCGGAGCAGCCTGTCCAGGACCCCGAGCAGATGGTTGTGGACGTCCTTGCGCGCCAGGTTGAGCACCAGCTGGTCGCGGGCTTCGGAGCGCTGGCGTCCCGGAAAGTGGATGACCCAATCCGGATGGGCCCGGTACAAATCGCTGTCCGGATTGACCATCTCCGGCTCGACCCACAGCCCGAACTCCATGCCCAGGTCGTTGACCCGTTTGATGAGGGGCGTCAGCCCGTTCGGGAATTTATTGCTGTTGACGACCCAGTCGCCGAGGCCGGCTTTCGAACTGTTGCGCGCACCGAACCAGCCGTCGTCGACGACGAAGCGTTCGATACCGAGGCCGGCGGCCTTCTCGGCGAGCGCCATCTGGCCCGCTTCGTCGACGGCGAACTCGGTCGCCTCCCACGAATTGTAGAGAACGGGACGGGGACGCAACGTCGGCGCGCCCGGCAGGATCCGCGTGCGCTGATAGCGGTGGAACAGGCGCGACGCGCCCCCGAAACCTTCACCGGAAAACCCGGCATGGAACACGGGAGAAGCGAGGCGTTCGCCCGGCTTGAGACGATAGGCGAAATCGAAGGGGTTGTAGCCGGCCGTCACGCGGACACCGCCGAGCGCATCCATGTCGACGCCGATGCGCCACGCGCCGCTCCAGCCCAGTGCGCCGAACCAGACGGGGCCGGACTCTTCTTCCGTCGCGGCCCGGCTCAGCGCGATCCACGGGTTGGCCTGGTGCGAGGTCACGCCCTTGCGGCTCTCGATCACCGTCGCGCCGGGGCCGACCGGACGGGTCTGCAGCGCGAACTCGCCGGCCCAGCGCCCGGTCAGGTACGACAGGCGATAATCGTCGCCGTAAGGCAGATTGAGACTGGCCGCGGCCATCTGGTCGACCTGGATCCAGCCGTTCGTCCGGTTCTCGACGACGGCACTGCGCGACAGGATGCCGGACGCGGCATCCATGGCATAGGTGAGCGTGACGTGCACGGCGCGGTTCACGTCCTTGAGCCTGACCACGATGCGTTCGCCGTCGAGCTGGTGGTCGACGTAGCGCAGGTCGAGGTCGCGCACGCCGTCGGGAAAGGCGACCTTGAGCGCCGGCTCCACCGTCAGGCCCGCGCCGAAACCGGGGTATTCGAACGGCGTGACGGTGATCGAGGTTTCGTTGCTGGAATTTTCGGCGACCGGCGCCGGCGCCGGCAGCGTATCGTCCGGGGACAACGCGCTGCCCCAGTACACGGTCTGCAGGCGGCCGTCCGCGTTGACGCCGAACGCATAGGTGACGGCGCGGCCGTCGAGACGAAACACGCGTGCCGCCGCGTCGATGGTGGGACGCGCCCGGGCGGCGTTGCCGATGGCGAGTCCAGCAAGTCCGCCCAGCATGCCCATGCACACGGCGCGACGGCGTCGATCGATAGTCTTCATGAAGTCCCCAGCCTGAATGTTGCATATATTATCGCAACGGCTGAGTACGACCGACCAGCAAGATTTGCTAGGGCTGCAGCAACGGATACGGATTCACCGGCGTCCCTTTCCACCACTGCTTCTCGGGCGTCAGCTCGAACACGGCGAAGTGCAGGTGCGGCGCGTTCGGATCGGCATTGCCCGTCGTGCCCACATAGCCGATCAGGTCGCCGCGCTTGACCTGCGCGCCTTCCTGCAAGCCGTCCGCATAGCGGTCCAGGTGCGCATAGTAATAGGCATATTTTTCGGTCGGATCGAACTGGTAGACCGTCAGGCCGCCCGGCTTGCTCGTGAAGAGCTTCGCGATCTTGCCGTCCGCCACCGCGACCACCTTCGTGCCCTTGGCGGCCATGATGTCCAGCGCTTCGTGGTGGCGTTCGGTGCCGCGCGGCTGGTCGTACGTGTCGGTGATTTTATTCAGCGGCATGCCGTCGACGGGCATCAGCAGCTTGCCCGGCGGGACCGTCGGTGCGGCCGCGGAGCCCGAGGCGGCGATGGGCGTGTCCGAGCCGGCGGGACGCAGCGGCAGGTCGAGTTCCGTGAGATCGGGCATCACCTGCGGCGCGGGCGGCAGCTTGCCGTCGATGCCGCCGGACGGCGGCGGCGGTGCGGGCAGGGCGCCCGTGTTCACGGCCACGGCGGGTGCCGGGGCGTCGTGGGGCATCTGGCGCAGCCAGACGAACAGGCCGCCGGCGCCCACCAGCACGCCGAGCAGGAAGGTCATCAACCATCTCATCGCCGTCTCCTTTGCTTGGTTTTAGTCTTGCAGCACCACCTCCGTGCCCGCCTGGACGAGGCCCGCCACCTCGGACGCGCTCCAGTTCGTCAGGCGGATGCAGCCGTGCGATTCGCTCTTGCCGACGAGGCCGGGCACCGGCGTGCCGTGGATGCCGTAGTGCGGCTTGGTCAAGTCGATCCACACGACGCCGACCGGATTGTTGGGACCCGCCGCGACGGTCGTCTTCTTGTCGCCCGGCTTCGCGTCCCAGAACAGTTTCGGGTTGTAGTGGTAGGTGGGATTGCGGTGCACGCCTTCGATTTTCCAATTGCCGATCGGCAGCGGATCGTGTTCGCTGCCGCTCGACACGGGGTACTGGGCCAGCACGGTGCCCGCAGCGTCCTGCAACTGCAGGATGCGGCCCTCCTTCTGCACGACGACGCGCGCGGCCGCCATCAGCGCCGGCGTGCCGACGACGTTCGGCACGACGATCTGTTCGCCCGCGCGGCCCAGGTCCTTGCCGGGGTTGAGCTTTTCCAGCAGCGAAGGACTGGCGTGGAATTTCTCGCCGAGGCCTTCCGCCGGCGTCGCGTAGCCGAGCGTGGGCAGCTTGGCCTTTTCCATCATGTCGTCCGGCACCGGACGGAACGGACCCGCGACGTCGGTGTCGGCCAAGGTGTAGGTGAGGAGTGTCGGTGTCGGATCGGCGTTCAGCGCGTTCCACGTGGCGTCGTCGAGCTTGCCCGTCGGATTCAGGCCGCGCGCCTTCTGGAAGCCGGCCAGCGCCTGGCGCATGTTGGAACCGTAGGCGCCGTCGATTTCGCCGGGCGAGAAGTGGGCGCGGTCGAGCAGGACCTGCGCGCGCAGCAGCCGCTCGAATTCGGCGGCTTGCGGGTTGGCGGGCGCGGCGGGTTGCGCGGCTGGCGCCGGCTGGAGCGGCGTCTGCGGTTGGGCGGCGCCCGCCGGGCCGGCGAGGCCGGCCAGCAGGGCGATCGAGAGGGAAATGCGGATTGTGTTCGACATGGTGTCCTGCCTGAAGATGCGTTGGCTTCAGGTTAGTGCCGCGATGGACGGGACTCTGTGCGGAAACGAACCCAGCGCCGCCGGGCCGGCGGTACAATCCGCCGCATGACCACGTTGACCATCACCCTGCAGCCGTCCGGCTGGTCCTTCGACACCGATACGGAGACGACGGTGCTGCACGCCGCCGAGCGGGCCGGCATCGACCTGCCCAGCTCCTGCCGCAACGGCACGTGCCGCACGTGCATCTGCCGTCTCGCGGGCGGCAGCGTGCGCTATCTCGTGGAATGGCCGGGCTTGTCCCTCGACGAAAAGCGCGAGGGCTATATCCTGCCGTGCGTCGCGGTGGCGCAGGAAGATCTCGTGGTCGACCAGCGGCTCGCGAAAAAAATCGTCTTTTCCGACTGAGCCGGGTCAGCGCGCGTCCAGGCCGAGTGCCGACTCGATCGCGCGCAGCACGCGCGGCCACGCGGCCGACGTCGCCGCCACCTCGTCGTAATGGCTGGCGCCCGGCAGGATCACGACCTCCGCGCCGTCGCCGGCCGCACGGGCGCGGGCCGCGAAATCGTGCGCCACGCGCGGGGGCGAGATCGTGTCCAGTTCGCCGGTGACGAGGATCGTGCGGCTGCCGTTCGGCATCAGGTCGCCCGCGTTCGTGTCGGCAAAGACGTCCGGGCGGTCCGCGCTGGGCGTGCCGGCCAGCTCGACGATCTCGCGGTCGCAACTGGTTTTCAGCAGGGCCGCTTCGCGCCGCAGGTCGGCCAGGCCGCCCAGGCTGACGACCTGGCGCACGGGCACGAATTCCTTGCGGTACAGCGGGCTCGTCGCGGGGATGCGGGGCCGTGCCGCCAGCCATTGCACGAGCTGCCCCCCGGCCGAGTGCCCGACGGCCACGAGGCGGCCGAGGTCGAGCGGGCGCTCCTTGGCCGTGCGCGCGAGCAAGTCGAGGGCCGCGTTCATGTCCTGGTAGGTGCCGGGGTAGCCGCCGCCGGCTTCGTCGACGCGGCGGTATTCCACGTTCCACACGGCGATGCCGCGCGCGGCGAGCGCCCCCGCCATGTTGCGCAACTGCGTGATGCCGCCGAATTCCTTCGTCCAGCAGCCGCCGTGCACGAGCACCGCGACGGGGAACGGCCCCGCGCCGGACGGCAGGAACAGTTCGGCGTACTGCGACGGCGCCGCGCCGTAGCGCAGCGTGGCGGCGGGCGCGGGGCCGGACAGCGCCAGGTAGTCGGCCAGGGTCATCGGGGCGGCGTGCACGGTAGAGGTCATGGCGATGGTGAGCGCGAAGGCGGCGAGGCGCGGCATGGTGGCTGACGAGAGACCAAAACTGGACTATACCAGTCCGCACGATTGAAAACCCGTCATGATCTTCCATGCTAGGCTGCACACAACGTCAACCGCCAACCATAGGAGGATCATCATGACCCAATCGAAATCCACCGGCAGTCAGAACAAGCAGTCGGGCAATATGTCCGAGGAAGACGTCCAGAAGCAAAAAGCGGGCGTCAAGGAGAAAAGCAGCCACGACCACATGTCGACCGTGAAGGCCGGCAAGGACAAGGGCGTGGGCGGCGGCGCCAAGCAGAAAGAAGGCCGCTGAGCCCGGGCGCCGGAGAACACCGATGAGTTTGCCGAACCAGACTCAACAGCGGGCCCAGGAACAGGCGCATTCGACGCCGGATCCGACGACGCCCGACCCGGAGCTGCCGCCGCCGCAGCCAAGTCCGGATCCGGACGACGTGCCGGCCCCGGCGCGCGCACCGGTGAAGGAGCCGGACGCGCCGGAACCACCCGTCAAGGCGGCGTAAGGATGTAAAGGGAAGAGGATGGGGCGGACCGTCGTGTCGCCCCATCCTTTGTTACGAGATCAGGCCTTGCCGGGTTGGTCCCCGCGTGTGGATTGCCGGTTGCCGGCCTGGCCGGCGTCCTGCTGATTGCCTTCCTTGCCGCCGCGCGGGGGAATATCGCGGATCATCTCGTCCGTTTCGTGCTGGCCGGGGGGGGGGGGCCCGCGGGCCCGATACGCCGAGTGCGGTGTGGGGG
>CBIHRX010000088.1:0-21241 GCA_966212555.1 uncultured Massilia sp. | reverse complement strand
TCCTGGCTCGCGTTGTCGTCCAGGAGGACGTATTGCGTCAGCCAGCGGTTCAGGTAATCCTCGACGTTCGACGCGGCCGCGAAGCTGCCGATCTTGTCGCGCATCATGGCCTTCATGTAGTGGGCGATGCGCGAGACGGCGAAGATGTACTGCAGCTGGGCCGACAGCACGGCATTCGCGTTGGCGGCATCGCTGTTGTACTTGCGCGCCTTCTGCGCGGACTGCGCGCCGAAGAAGGCGGCGTAGTCCGTGTTCTTGCAGTGCACGAGCGAGATGAAGCCGAGGTCCGACAACTCCTTTTCGCGGCGGTCGGTGATGGCGATCTCGGTCGGGCACTTGAGGGCGATCTCGCCTTCGTCCGTCTTGAACGTGTGCGTCGGCAGGTTTTCCACGAGGCCGCCGCCTTCCACGCCGCGGATCGCCGCGCACCAGCCGTAGTCCTCGAACGCGCCGGTCAGCTTGGTGCCGAACGCGTAGGCCGCGTTGCACCACAGGTATTTGTGGTGGTCGGTGCCGTCCACGTCCTCGACGTAGTTGAAGCCTTCGGTGGTGGCGCCGTCGGCCGGGTTGTACGGCAGGCGGCCCAGGAAGCGCGGCAAGGTCAGGCCGACGTAGCGCGCGTCTTCCGATTCGCGGAACGCCTTCCACTTCGCGTACTCGACCGTGTCGAAGATCTTCGACAGGTCGCGCGGCTTGCCCAGGTCGGAATAGCTTTCGAGGCCGAACAGTTCCGGCGACGCGGCCGAGATGAACGGCGCGTGCGCGGCTGCCGCCACGTGCGACATCTGCTCGATGAAATACATGTCTTCCGGCTGGCGCGTGATCTCGAAGTCGCCCAGCAGCGCCCCGAACGGCGCGCCGCCGAAGGTGCCGAATTCTTCTTCGTACACCTTGCGGAACATGGTGCTCTGGTCGAATTCGATGGCGCTCTGGAAGTCCTTCACGAGCTCGCGCTTGGTCGCGTTGAGCATCTTGACCTTCAGGTTCGGGCCCGTCGCCGTGTTGCTGACGAGGTAGTTCAGGCCCGTCCAGCTGGACTCCAGCTTCTGGAATTCCGGCGCGTGCATCACGGCCGACAGCTGCGCCGAGATCAGGCGGTCCAGCTCCGCCACGCGGGCGTCGATGGTGGCGGCCAGGTTGTCGGACACGACGACGGTGCCGTCCATCACCTGGTTGACCAGTTCCGCGATCAGGTCGCGGGCGCGCGCATGCTCGGCGCTGGATTTCGCCACCTTGCTCTGTTCGACGATCTGGTCGAGCAGGTCGGCTTCCTGGCTCAATGTGGCGGTGTCGGCCGCGAGCGCGGCATTCGGGAGTGCGGACATGATCACTCTTTCGTCGTCTGGTGGCCCAGCTTGGCCAGGGTTTCGGTGCTGTTCAACACGTCGTTGAGCAGGTCTTCGAGCTTGTCGTTGCCGGCCAGCTTGTTGCGCAGGTCGGCCAGCTTGGTGCGCGCCTCGAGCAGCTTCTTCAGCGGCTCGACCTGGTTCACGACGGACTCGGGACGGAAGTCGTCCATCGAGCGGAACGTCAGGTCGACGGCGAACTGGCCGCCCTCGCCCGTGAGTTCGTTGTCCACGCGGTACGTGGCGCGCGGTTCGATGCCCTTCATGACTTCGTCGAAGTTGTCGCGGTCGATGCCGACGAAGCTGCGCTCCTTCAGGCGCTTTTGCGGGGCCTCGGAATTCCCGCCGAAATCGCCGACGACGCCGACGACCAGCGGCAGCTCCTTGTTCTCGATCGCGTCGCCGATCTCCACGTCGTACGTCATTTGCACGCGCGGCGGGCGGATTTTCTGCAGTTTTTTCTGCACACTGGAATTTCTGGACATGGGGTTCCCCTGTGGAGTGTTGCGGACGTGTTATTTCAGGGCGCCGAACGGATCGGCACCGGACGCGCCGGCGGCGACGGCCTGTTTCGCCTTCGACTTGACGCGGCCCTTGGCGACGGCTTTCGCCGGCGGGGCGGTCTGCACCGGCGGCGGCACGAGCACCTGCTCGCCCAGGCTCTCGCGCAGCAGCTTGGCCAGGTCCTGCGATTCCGTGCGGATCGAGCCGGACAGGTTGTTCTGGCGGCTCAGGTCGGCCAGGGCGCGGGTCGACAGGCGCAGGCCGCTGATGGCGATGATGCTGTTGGCCAGGCGGTCGTTCGGGTCGCGCACCAGCACTTCCTGGGCGCTGACGATCGCGTCGCCGTACTGGCCGGCGTCGTAGCGGGTCTGGGCGATGCTGGACCACGGCGCCTTGTCGGCCGGGTAGGCGGCGGCCGCCTCCTTCCACAGCGTGACCGCGTCTTCCTTGCGGCCCGCGGTGCTCGCCTCGTTGGCCTTGGCGAGCAGCTCGTCCATCGTGGGCACCGGCGGCTTTTCGGCCAACTCGGGCTTCGTCGTCGCGCAAGCGGAAAGAAGAATGGCGCAGGCGGTGGCGCCGAGGATGCGGCTCATGCGGCTCATGCGGCCAACGGGAAATACAGGGGTCATGCGGGTCCTCGCAACTGTGTCAACGGTGATGTCGAGCTATTAACTTTGTAAAACTTTTTTTATAGTATCAGAATTGTCTTATTGATCAACCTCAATTTTATTTACAATCGTACGCGGGTCTCTGACGAGTGAAATGCTCACCAATTCCCACTATTTCCCAATGATTCTCCTTGTAACCTGACGGCATTTCACGTTATGCCAAAGAAATATCACGAATTATCACAGAGAAAATTTGTGTCATAATTGTGCGCTACGTTTCCGTAAGAAATGTTACTGTTCTGCCATTTCATTTTCAGCAGCGCCAGGGGATAACCAACGCATGAGCGGCAAAATCTTATGGGGCGAGGGACTGTTCCTCCGGCCCCAGCATTTCCAGCAACAGGACCAGTACCACGAGGATCGGCTGCACCGCACGGCGGGTCTGCTGCATCCGTATGCCTGGGGCGTCGTCGCGGTCCAGGTCGACCGCGACGCGCTGGCCAACGACGCGCTGCGCCTGCTCGAGCTGTCGGTGCGTTTTCCCGACGGCGAGCTGTATTCCGCGCCGGGCGGCGACGAACTGCCGGACGCCGTCGACCTGAGCCAGCAGCCGCAGTCGGTGCAGACCGTCACGTGGCACGCCGCCCTGCCCGGCTTCAAGCCCTACGGCGCGAACTTCAGCGGGCACCGGACCGACGGCGACGGCGCGCATGCCGCGCGCTTTTCCCAGCTGGACCGCGACACGCCGGACCTGTACACGCAGGCCGCGAGCGCGCAACTGACCTACCTGCGCAAGACGGTGCGCCTCGTGTCGGATGCGGAGCCGCTGGACGCCTACGTCCACGTGCCCGTGCTGCGCCTGCGCCGCGCGGCCACGGGCGGCTTCGAGCTGGACGGGTCGTTCGTCCCGCCCAGCCTGACGATCAAGAGCGCGCCCGTGCTGTTCCTGCAGCTGCGCCGCCTGCTGGACGCGCTGCAGGCGAAGGTGAGCGCCCTGTACGGCCACCACCGCGAACCGAGCCGGCACGTGATCGAATTCCGTTCCGGCGACATGTCGTCGTTCTGGCTGCTGCACACGGCCAGCACGGCATGCGCGGCGTTGTCGCACTACTTCCACCATCCGGCGCTGCATCCGGAGCGGCTGTACGAACAACTGCTGTCGCTGGCGGGCAGCCTGATGACGTTCTCGAAGAGCTGGACCCTGGCCGACCTGCCGCCGTACCAGCACGCCGATCCCGGTCCCGCGTTCGCGACGCTGCACCAGATCATCCGCGAACTGCTCGACACCGTGATCTCGTCGCGCTACTTCGCCATCGCACTGCGCGAAGTGAAGCCGTCGTACTGGCACGGCATGCTGGACTCGGAAAAAATCGACGACAAGACGACGTTCTACCTCGCCGTCTCCGGCGACATGCCGGCCAGCGAACTGGTGGACGTGGTGCCGCTGCGGCTGAAGATCGGCGCGCCGGACGACGTGGAAAAATTCGTGCTGTCCGCGATGCCGGGCGTGCGTCTCGTGCACGCGCCGCAGGTGCCCGCCGCCGTGCCGGTGCGGCCGGACGCCGTCTACTTCGCCATCGAAGCGAAGGGCCAGATGTACGAGCGCATGCTGCAGGCGCAGTCGATCTCGATCTACGTCCCCGGCAGCATGGCGGACGTGAAGCCCGACCTCGTCGCCGTCACCTCCTGAACCCGAGAGACTCCCCATGACCACCGCAACCGCACCTTCCCTGATGGCCGCCGGCAGCCCGCCGGCCGCGCCGGCCGCGCCGCAATCGCTGCTGGACCTGATGTACGACGGCTTCTACGCCCTGTTCATGCTCAAGAACGGCAACGGCCCGCAGGACGACGCCGCGTTCGCGCGCAAGATGACGCAATTCCTCGACGACTTCGGGCGCATCGCGCTCAAGCAGAACGCGTCGCCGGACGACGTCGACGCGGCGAAGTACGCGTTCTGCGCCGCGGTCGACGAGATCATCCTGCGCTCGCACTTCACGATCCGCGACGCGTGGGAGCGCCGCCCGCTGCAGCTGCAGCTGTTCGGCGACCAGCTCGCGGGCGAGCACTTCTTCGAACGCCTGGAACAGCTGCGCGCGCGCGGCAGCGCCCACGTGGAAGCGCTCGAAGTCTTCCACATGTGCCTCCTGCTCGGCTTCCAGGGCCGCTACATCCTCGAGGGAACGGAAAAGCTGAACTACCTGACGTCGCGCCTGGGCGACGAGATCGCGCACATGAAGGGCAAGCGCGGCGGCTTCGCGCCGCACGCGGAACGTCCCGACCAGATCCGCCACAAGCTGCGCAGCGACCTGCCGCTGTGGGTGCTGTGCTCGGTGTTCGGCCTGATCTGCGTGCTGGGCTACGTGGGGCTGCGCACGTCGCTCGGACACACGAGCGAGGCGCGCATGAATGCGTACAGCGACGTCGTCAAGATGGCGCCGCGGGCGGCGAACCTGACGATCACGCTGCCGTAGGGCGGACACCCCGTGTCCACGCGTGACGCACGCGGCTCGTTGGCGTGACGCGTGGGCGGAGGGCCGCCCACCCTACGCCTGCAAAGAGAGGCGATAGACGGTCGTCTGCCGGTACACCTGCCCCGGATGCAGCATGACGCGCGGCCACGCCGCGCTCATGAGGCCCGGGCGCGCGTGGGCTTCGAGGCGGAACGCGTCCAGGCGCGGCGTGCCCGCAACGCTCGCCCCGCCGGCGAAGCGCACGGCGGCCTCGGTCGTGTAGATCTGGAGGCGGCGCCCGGAAGCCGGATCGAACACGCGGGCCGCTTCGCGCAGCTGCCCCTGGCCGCCGGCGAAGTGGTTACGGACGCAGAAGCAGTGATCGAAGCCGCCGGCCCGCTGCAGCTGCGTGTCGGTCCAGCGCAGGCGCGGGCCGATGGCGGCGGCGTGGCGGAAGTCGAACGCCGTCCCGCCCACGGCCGCCACGCCGGCGGGCGTGCCGGCCGGTCCCGTTTCCTCGAAATAGTCGGCGTCGATCTGCACCATGTGGTCGCCCACGTCGGCCAGGCCGCAGGAGAGATTGAAGGCCGGATGCGCCAGCGACGCGAGCGGGATCGGCACGCCGGCCACGGCCTGGTACTCGATCGACAGGCCGCCGTCGTCGTCCAGCCGGTAATGCACGAGCATCCCCGCCCCGTCGCCGCCCGAGGTGAGCGCCAGCGAGACGACGCCTTCCGCCTGCCGCCCCTCCCAGCGGGCGAAGCGGCCGCCGGAGGGCAGGCCGTCGACGTCGGACTGCACCACGTCCGCCACGCGGCCGTACCGGTCCGGAGCGACCCAGGCGCGCAGGCGCGCACCCCGTTCGGCGATCGTCACGGTCATGCCGGCCGCGTTCTCGAGCGTGAACGAGCGTTCCCCGGCCACAATGGCCGGGGCGCCCGGAATGAGGTGGATCGTCATTGCAGTCTGGCTTCCCGAGTTCCGATATGAAGCCATTCTCCCGGCCCGCGCATGATGTTTCAATTACAAAAATCACCAACGGGGCGAACGATTCTCGCCGGAGCTACGCCGCCGCGGACAAGCCTTCGCGCTCGCCCAGCGCCCGGTCGCGCCACGCGCGCGGCGTGCAACCGAGTTCGCGCTTGAACACGAGGTGCATGTACTGCGTGGATGTGAACCCGCAGCCCAGCGCCACGTCCGCGATGCTGCGTTCGCCGCTTTCCAGCCCCGCCTTGGCCGCTTCCAGTTTCGACTTGAGGATCATGTCGTGCACGCTGCAACCGAGCTCCTGGCGGAAGTAGACTTCCAGCGACGAGCGCGACACGCCCACGTACTCGGCCACCTGGTGCGTCTTGATGCCCTGGCAGGCGTACTGGCGGATGTAGTGGCACGCCCGCATCACGTGCGGATGCTTGACGGCCTGGAAGCGGCTCGACGCGAGCACGTTGATGCCGGCCGGCGGCACGAGGATGCGCGTGTTCGACAGCCGCACGCCGTGCAGCATCTGCTCCAGCAGGTGCGCCGCCGTGCGGCCCATCTCGTGCGCGCCCTGGATCACGGAACTGAGCGGAATGCGGGTCAGCATGCGCACGAGCGGGTCGTTGTCGATGCCGATCAGGGCCACCTGCTCCGGCACCGAGATACCGGCGATCGCGCAGGCCTGCAGCAGCTGGCGCGCGCGCGCGTCCGTCACGGCGATGACGCCCACCGGCTTGGGCAGGCTGCGCAGCCAGTCGATCTGGCCCTGCACCGCCGCGTCCCACGACGCCGCGCTCGTCTCGCAGCCGCGGAAGATCTCCGCTTCCATCCGGTCTTCCGCCATCAGGGTGCGGAAGGCCCGCTCGCGCTCCTGGGCCCAGCGGCTCTCCTGCGCTTCGGGCAGGCTGAACATGGCAAAGCGCTGCAGGCCGACGTCGATCAGGTGGTCGCGGGCCAGCTTGACGAGCTTGAAGTTGTCGGTCGCGACATACGGCACGCCGGGCGGATACGCGTCCTCGTTCGCATAGGAACCGCCGACGCCGACCACCGGCACGGTGCATCCCGACAATGCCCGCACGACGGCCGGGTCGTCGAAATCGGCGATGACGCCATCGCCCTGCCAGCGATCCATGCCATTCAGGCGCAGCCGGAAATCCTCTTCCAAAAATAAATCCCAGGCCACGCGCGTACCGCCCAAATGGCCGGCAATTCCGGCAATCACTTCGCGATCGAACGTTTTGTTTCCATTGAAAAGCAGCGCAATCCGGTAGGCTTTCGTGGTTTTCATGCCGCGCCTCCCGCGGCCTGCACCGCTCCATTCTTCACTTGCAAATCCATTGTCGTCTCCTGAACCTGTTTTTGTTTTTTTACCGGGTCACGCCGATCGGTACGAAATATTTAATGAACAATGGCCGATGTAATCATGCCGACTCGGCCGAGGGATGCAACGAGGACATCAAGCGGAATCGATCCGGCATCCGCGGGCACGGACGTTCGGAATGCAATTCACGACGGATGAGCCGCATGGCGGCAAAACAAAGGATGTTTCCGGCAGCCGGAACAATGCGCTCGTTGCAAGCGCGCGGCTGGACTGGAATCGGCACGGGACATGCGCAGTCATGGGATGGTTCCTCGTAGCGTGACCGGGGTGCCGGTGGCGGCGCCCCTTCAGTTCAAGAATAGGATCCCACCCCGGGGTGCCTATAACGACAGTACGCGGATTTCTTTCACCGTGCAAAAAGTACGATCAGTTTTGCAGGGAGTGGAAGGCTGGATCAGCCGTTTCCCACCATTTTCGACGGCGACTCGACGCCGGCGGATGGCTGGCCGGGCGCCAGCGTCCGGAACGCCTTGGGCGTGCAGCCGTATTCTTCCTTGAATAAACGGTTGAAATACGACACGTTGGCATAGCCGACCGAATAGGCGATCTCGGCTACGGTAGCGGTGCTTTTTTCCGTCAGCAGGCGCGCCGCTTCCGTCAGCCGCAATTTATTCACATAACCGGTAAATGTCATGCCGAGTTCCGTCTTCAGCATGTCGTTCACTTTATTCCGATTCGCACCGGTTCCCGCCACCACGCTTTCCAGATCCAGTTCGGGATTCGTGTAATTCGTCGCGATGAATTTCAGGACGGACGCCTGTTCCTCGTCCCGATACGGTTGCAAGGTCAATTGGCGATATGCGACCAGCGGCAAATCCTTTTTCAACCGGGAATTCAGGCTGTCGGCCAATGTCCGCGCATGGGTGCGGAAAAACCAGATACCAAACATGATCCAGCCGGTTACCAGGATCACGCCAAGTGCGACAAGATACCGGACATCGCGCCGGTGCAATTTGACATTCGTGATCTCGACGTGGGAATCCACATCGAATGGCGTCTGCGAACTCGATCCGAAAGAAAACTGCGCCACCTTGTCGAGCTTGTAATCCTGGGACGACAACGGCAGTTTCATCATCGACAGCCACCAGTTGGGCATGGTCAGCCGCCGTATGTCGACGGACACGGGCACGCCCTGCTCGTTGCAAGAAAAGAAAGTGCTGGGCGAGCGGTAGGTGATGAGCTGGCCCGGCACCGAGACCTTGTCGTCGAACACCGTGATCCCCAGGTTCATCGGATAGGCGGGCGAACAGCGCGCGGTGAACGTGATGGTGTCGTATTGGCGCAGGTCGGCCGTGGCCATGTTGCCCTTCGCATCCCTGACCGCGAACCGCGCGCCGGCGAACGGATACTTGGCCGTATGCGTCAGCTTGTAGTCGAAGGCCAGCGCGCCCGGGCCGGTATCGCGCAACCGGACCGACGACGAGCCGTCCAACTGCACGTCCGACACGACGGTGGGCTCCCAGCGGATGCCGTCCCGCAGCGCGGACGACAGGATGTAGGTCGGGTGGCTCAGGAAAATGAACAGGACCGCAAGCAGCGCATCCACGATCAGCAGCGCGATCAAGTAGAGCAGCGACTTCTTGTAAAACTCTTGCATTGTCGTACGGCCGTTGAGTGATCTCGGATCGTTCCGATCATAACAGCCCGGTCAATACGATGGCAAAAAAAGGGGCGGCCCAGGGCCGCCCCGTAAAACCTACCATGCCAGGCGGTAGGAGACTACCCCGCCATTGTGGAAGCCGTGACGCGCCGCCGCAATTGTGAAAAATGCCAGCGCCTCATACGAAATTGCGCAGCGCGGAAACTTGCGACAAATCGTATGGCAGGAAGCGAATTTCATAATTGTGCGACCCCGCCGCGACACGGCAGAATGCCTTACTGTCCAGACTTGTACCCATCAGAAAGGTAACGAATGTTCACACGGAGACTCCTCCCGTTCGCGCTGGCGTGCGCACTCGCGGGCGGTGCGTGCGCGCCCGCCAGGGCCGCGCAGCCCGACTTCCCGACCGTCCTGTACGGCGCCGCGTACTATCACGAATACATGCCCTACGAGCGGCTGGACAAGGACGTCCAGATGATCAAGGCGGCCGGCTTCAACGTCGTGCGCCTGGGCGAATCGACGTGGAGCCTGTGGGAGCCGGAAGACGGCCGCTTCGACACGGCGTGGATGGACCGCGTCGTCGACGCGATGGGCAAGGCCGGCATCAAGGTCATCATGGGCACGCCCACGTATTCGATTCCCGCGTGGATGGCGCGCCAGCACCCGGAGATCCTGGCCACGAAATTCAACGGCGCGAAGAACACGTACGGCATGCGCCAGAACATGAATACGGATGCCCCGGCCTATCGCTTCTACGCGGAGCGCCTGATCCGCCGCATCGTCGCGCACTACAAGGACAACCCGAACGTGATCGGTTGGCAGGTCGACAACGAGACGGCCAGCTACGGCGCCGCCAACGACGACGTCTTCATCCGCTTCCAGCACTACCTGGAAAAGAAATTCGGCACGCCGGAAAACCTCAGCCGCGCGTGGTTCCTGAACTACTGGGGCCAGGACCTGCATTCGTGGACGGACCTGCCCCGGCCGGACGGCGCCCAGAGCACGGGCTACAAGCTGGAATGGTCGCGCTGGAGCCAGATGCGCGTGACGGATTTCCTGCACTGGCAGGCGCAGCTCGTGCGCGAATGCGCGGGACCGCGCCAGTTCGTCACGCACGATTTCGCCGGTTCGCTGCACGGCGACGTGAACGAGGAAGCCGTCGCGCGCAAGCTCGACGTCGCCGGCGTGAACATCTACCACTGGGGCACGCAGGACCAGTACAACGGCGCGGCCCAGAAGCTGGACGGCGACTTCACGCGCTCGCTCAAGGGCGGCAATTTCCTCGTCACGGAAACGAACGCGCAGACGACCGACTGGAGCTCCTCGTTCCAGTACCCGCCGTACGACGGCCAGTTCCGCCAGGACGTCTACACGCACCTGTCCAACGGCGCCGACATGGTCGAATACTGGCACTGGGCGTCGATCCACGCGAACCAGGAGACCTACTGGAAAGGCGTCCTGTCGCACGACCTCGAGCCGAACCGCGCCTACGCGGAAATGAGCCGCACCGGCAAGGAGCTGCAGAAGATCGGCCAGCGCCTCGTCGGCCTGCGCATCCGCAACGACGTGGCGATCCTGTGGAGCCGGGACTCCCTCAACGCCCTCAACGACATGCCGTTCGCGAAGCAGACGCAATGGGGCTCCGCCGGCAATAACGCCGACTCCGGCTCGGAGGTCCGCCAGATCCACCGCGCGCTGTACGACCTGAACGTCGGCACCGACTTCGTGTTCCCGGACACGGCCGACCTGTCCGCGTACAAGGTCCTGATCGTGCCGTCGCTGTACATCGCGGACGACGCCCTGCTGCAGCGGATCGCGGAATTCGTGCGCAAGGGCGGCCATGTCGTGATGGGCTTCAAGAGCGGCTTCGCGAACGAGAACGCGGCCGTGCGCTGGACGATGGCCCCGGGCCCGCTGCGCCAGGTGCTCGGCTTCCACTACCAGGAATTCTCGAACCTCGCGCAGCCGCTCGCGCTGAAAGGCGATCCGTTCCAGGCCGGTGACGACAACAAGGTGCGCCACTGGGCCGAATTCCTGCAGCTGGATACGGCGCAGGCCCTCGCCTGGTACGACCACCCGTTCTTCGGGCGCTGGCCGGCGATCACCGCGAACCGGTACGGCGCCGGCAAGGCCGTCTACGAAGGCACGTATTTGTCGGACAAGCTGCAAAAGGCCGTGCTGCAATCCGTGCTGCAGGAGAAGGGGCTGGTCGGCCCGGACCAGCAACTGCCGTCGCACATCCAGGCGCGCACGGGCGTGAACCGGTTCGGCAAGACGATCCGCTATTACTTCAACTATTCGGGCACCCCGGCGACGTTCACGTACCGCCACAAGGCCGGCACGGACCTGCTGACGTCGCGCGCCGTGAAAGGCGACGAGACCGTCACGGTGGCGCCGTGGGATCTCGTCATCGTCGAGGAGAATTAACGGAAGAGGAGCTGGGCGTAGTGATACAGGTTTTCCGCCCAGCTGTCCCGGTCATGCCCATACCCGTCCACGTTCCACACGTGGGCGACGCCCTGCTCGCGCAGCTGGCGGTGCACGCCCTGCGCGACGTTGATCAGGCCATCGCGGTTGCCGCACGACAGATACACCAGTTTCAGCTTGCCCTTCGCCTGCGCCGCCTCCCCGGCCAGCTTCGCGGGCGCCTCCGTGTTCGGCGCGGGCGAGAACCCCGCCACCCAGTTGAACGCTTCCGGATGGCCCAGGCCGAAGTTCAGCGCCTGGCCGCCGCCCATCGACAGGCCGCCGATCGCGCGGTGCGTACTGTCCTTCAGCGTCGGATACGCGGCGTCGACGGCGGGCACCAGGGAATCCAGCAGGTCGCGCTCGAAGCGCGCGAAGCCGGCCGCGTTCTCCGGCGTGAAGACCTTGTTCTCCGGCGGCGAGCGGTCGTCCGCCAGCGCGCGGCCGTTCGGCATCACGACGATCATCGGCACGATCTTGCCGGCGGCCGTGAGGTTGTCGAGCACGTCCTGCGCGCGCACGTAGCCGCGCCATTCGTCCTGGTTGCCGCCGATGCCGTGCAACAGGTACAGCACCGGATAGCGGCGGGTCTTGTCGTAACCGGGCGGCAGCCACACGTTGGCCGTGCGGCGCGTGCCCGTGACGTTCGACGCGTAGGTGAACGTCTCGACCTTCCCTTGCGCGCGGCCCGGCTGCGCATCCGCAAATCCGGCCGGCGGCGGCGCGAAGGCGCGCACGTCGTCGGCCGCGAGGACGACAGGGCGGGCGAAGTTGGCGCGGGCCTTGTCGGCGTTGACGTCCGTGTCCTGGGCATGCGCGGCGGCGCACAGGACGGCAGCCGCCAGGGTCGAAGCGAATTGGATCTTCATGTCTCTGTTCCTGACTGGATTATTGTTCGATGGTGATGGCGCGACCATCGTACACGAGATCGGCCGCCTTGCCCTGCCGGCCGACGACGACGACCTTGAACCGGCGCTTCGCCTGCATGCCCGGATAAGCACCGCGGCGCGGCGCGATCGTCAACTTGCGCGCCGCGTCGTCCCAGTGCATGCCGGCGAGCGCGTATTCGCCGCGCTCGTAGCCCCAGCCCTCGCCCGCGTCCTCGTACCAGGTATAGTCGCCGTCGGCGCCGGGGTAGATCCGCAGTTCGATCGGCGCATCCAGCCGTTCCGACGCATATTGCACGTTCGGGCCCAGCGGGACGATGCTGCCGGCCTTCACGTGCAGCGGGATGCGGTCGATCGGTGCGGCCACCGTCACCGTACGGCCGCCGGCCACGCGTTCGCCCGTCCAGAAATCGAACCACGTGCCCGCCGGCAGGTACACGTCGCGCGTGCGCGGCACGCCATCAATCGGCGCGGCGCCGGCCGCGAAATACATCGGCGCGACCACGGGGCTGACCATGATGCCGTCGCCGAACAGCATCTGCGACTTGAGGTCGTGCGTGCGCGGATCGTCGGGGAACGCGAACGCCACCGGACGGATGAACGATGCGCCGCGCAGGTGCACGAGGCCCGCCTGCGAATAGATCGCGGGCAGCAGGCGGTAGCGCAGCCGGATGGCATCCACGATCGCGTCGTAGAACGGCGTGCCCGGCTCGCCGAAGTGCCAGGGCTCGCGCGGCGTATCGGTGCCGTGGCTGCGGAACATGGGCAGGAAGGCGCCGAACTGCAGCCAGCGCGTGTACAGCTCGCGGTAGCCCGGGTCGGCGACGCCCTTGTCGTAGTCGCCGTCCATGAACCATGGCTTGCCGTGCGCGGTGAAGAACCCGCCGATGTCGAACGTGACGTAGGGGTTGCCCGACGCGCTGTAGCGCTGGACCGCCGCCACCTGTTGCGCGAACACGGGCCACTTGGCCGCGATGTCGCCGGTCCATGCGACGACGCCCGCCGCCTGGCTGCCGGGGTAGGCGGACCGCGTCAGGTTCACGAGGCGCCTGTCGGGCGCCTGCCGGCGCCAGTTGCGCATGAAATGCTGCGCATCGACGAGCGCATAGGCGTTCAGGTATTGCGGATCCATGACGCGCGCCAGGCCGTCGATGTTGACGTCGTCGGCGTGGTCCGCGCGCTTCGGGTCCCACGTCCAGTCGGCCACTTCCGGTTCCGTCGAATCGCACCACCACGCATCGATCCCGTGCCGGCCGAGGTAGGTCCACACGTTGCGGAAATAGACGTCCGCCGCTTCGGGCCGGAAGAAATCGACGTACGGCGTGGCGCCGCTCAGGTAGCCGCCCTCCTTCAGCTCCTTGCCGGGCGCGTCGAGCGGGCTCGGATTCGGCCAGATCGAGATCATGACGTGCGCGTTCCGGTCGTGCACGCCCTTCGTCATCGCGGACAGGTCCGGATAGCGCGCCGCTTCCGGCACCGGGCTGCCCCAATGGTCCGGTGTCCAGTAATTCCAGTCCTGCACGATGAGATCGAGCGGGATCCGGCGCCTGCGGAATTCCCGTACCGTGTCGACGACTTCGTCCTGCGTCTTGTAGCGCTCCTTCGACTGGGCATAGCCGTACGCCCAGCGCGGCAGCATGGTCGCGGCGCCGGTCAGCCGGCGGTAGCCTTCGACCGCGCCATCCATCGACGGCCCGAGGATGAAGTAGTAATCGAGGTCGTCCACGACGTCGCTCGTGACCGACGTCCCCGTCTTCCCATCCGCGAACGTCATGGCGCTGTAGGTGTCGAACAGGACGCCGTAGCCGCGCGTCGATACGACGAACGGGATGGCGATACGCAGGTTGTGCTGGTACAGGCGTTTGGTCGTGCCGCGCAGGTTCAGGTCCGCCGTCTCGTCGAAGCCCAGGCCGTACAGCGCTTCATCGTCGCCCGGGCGGAACCGCGCCGTCGCCTTCCACGCGTCGCGGTCCTTCGACCGGACGTAGCTGCCGGCCACCTGGCGGTCGCCGTCGACCGTCTTGACGGTGGACACCGTCGCCGGATCGGGCACCGACTTGAACACGGGGACCCGTTCGAACGCACGGGGTGCCGCATCGTCCTCGCGCAGCAGCACCCTGCCTGCCGCGTTGCGGAACGCGAGCGCGCCCGTCGTCCGGTTCACCGCGACGCCCACCTGCGCCGAACGCAGTACGCGCATGTCGCCCTCATCCCCCGCCGTGACGACGCCCGGCCGCCCGGCGACCTGCGCCCGCATGAGATGCGCGGATCTCGACCAGTCCTTGTTGCGCGTGGCCGTGACGTGCACGATGCGGTCGGTGACGAAATCGACCCTGACGCGGGTGTCGTCCACCCGGTACTCGATGACGCTGCCGGACTCGCGCACGTCCCGGATCGCGGCGAAGGCCGCGTCCCGGCACAGCAACAGCACGGCCGCCGCCAGCGCGGTCCGCAGCGGCCGCCGCATCATTGCGCGGCTTGCGTCAGCGTGACGACGGCGCCGCCCGAACCGGCGAGCTTGAGTTTCAGGCGGCTCTTGCCCGTCACGCGCGTGCTGCGCGCGGCCAGGTGGTTGCGGTCCTTGCCGTCTTCCAGGATCTCGGCCGCATAGCTCGCGCCCGGCGCCAGGAAGTCCAGCGGCACGTCGACCGTGCGTCCCGATTCGTTCGTCATCGCGCCGATGTACCACGTGCCGCCCTTGCGGCGGGCGGTCACGATGTATTGGCCGATGTCGCCGTCCAGCACGCGCGTCTCGTCCCACGTGGTCGGCACGGCGCCGATGAATTTCGCGCCGTCGGCCCAGGTGCCGTCCGCGTTGCGGTAGGCGTCCGGGCTGTCGGCCACCATGCCGAACGGCGAATCGTACACGACGTACATCGCGACCGCCTGGCCGCGCGTCGTCTGCACGAACGGTTTCACGTTGCGGCGCTGGCCCATGAAATCCTTGGCCGCGAGCGAGCGGAAGCCGCCCGGCGTGTAGTCGATCGGACCCAGGATCATGCGCGTGAACGGCAGGGTCACGTTGTGGGTGGCCGTGACGCGTGCGCTCCACTTGTTGTACTCGGCGCCCATCACGCCTTCCTGCGTCATGTAGTTCGGATAGGTGCGCGTCAGGCCGTCCGGCGGATACGCGCCGTGCAGGTCGACCATCAGGTGGTGCTTTGCGGCCTTGGACAGGATCTTGTGGTAGAAGTCCACCATGTCCTGGTCGGTGCGGTCCATGAAGTCGACCTTCACGCCCTTGATGCCCCACGATTCGTACAGCGCGAACGCATCGTCCATCTGGCGGTCGAGCTGCTTCCACTGCAGCCAGACCCACACGCCGATGCCCTTCTCCTTCGCGTACTTGATGATCTGCTGCATGTCCATCGCCGGGATCGGCTTCAACGCATTGGACGGCAGCGGTTTCTCGGAGCTGCCTTCGTACCAGCCTTCGTCGATCAGGATGTAGTCGAGGCCCAGGCTGGCGGCGAAGTCGGTATAGGCTTTATACGTCGCCGTGTTGACGCCGGCGCCCGGCATGTCGACGGCCCAGCCGTTCCACCAGTCCCACGACGCCTTGCCCGGCTTGATCCAGCTGGTGTCCGCGATCGTCGACGGGCTGCCCAGCGTGGCGATCAGGCTCGATTGCGTCAGGCCGCCCGGCGTGTCGGCCACCATCACCACGCGCCACGGCGTGGCGAGGGCCGCGTCGGCCAGCGCGGTGCGCACGGCCGGACCGTGCACCTGCACGTCGCCGTCGTAGTGCGGCGCCAGCACGACCGCCACGCCCAGGCCGCCGTCGCCGCGGCCCGAATAGTACGCGCCGGCATAGCCGCGCTTGTCCGCTTCCGCGATGGCGAACGTGGTCTTCCTGGTGCCCGTCTTGCACACGAGCGGCGCGTCGAACGTGTGGTGCGGACGGATGGTGGACGCCGGCACGGCGTCGAATTCGCCTTCGTGCGAGCTGTCGAAGCGGCCCGGGTTGAAGCCCCAGCAGCGGTAGTCGGCCGGGAAGTCGAAGCGCGTGGCTTCGCCGTTGATGGCGAACTCGCCGGCCACCGGCTGGCGCGGCAGCACGTAGCGGAACGCCACGCCGTCGTCGTAGGCGCGGGCGACGAGGTTGACCTTGACCGGCTTGTCCTTGCCGGCCAGCTGCAGCTCGACCTGGCTGTAGCGGTCCGCCACCTTGGACGCCTTGCCGGCGACGGGGTGCCAGGTGTCGTCGACGGTCTTGTTCTCGACGCCGGTCACGCGCAGCGTGGTGCCGTCCAGCGCGCCCTGGGTCGTGGAGAGGCCGAGCGGCGATTGCGCGATCACCGTGACGCCGTCGCGGATGACCGTGTATTCCAGCTTGCCGTCGGCGGCGGTGAGTTCGATGCGGGTACGGTGGTCGGGCGAGACGACCGTGTACGGCGAAGCGGCGTGCGCCGGCAGGGCGGCCGCGATGGCGACGAGCGCCGGGATCAGGTGTGCATGTTTCATGTTCAAGCGACTTTCAAAGCGATTGCATACGGGAGTGCGGGCTTTGCCTGCGGGAGCGTGACCTGCAGGCCTTCCGGCGTCTGGCGGAACGCGAGCGCGCCGCCGCCGACCAGTTCGACGCGCGACACGGCCTGCTTGAGGTGTTCGCCGCCGGCGCGCATGGACTTGATGGTGACGGTGCCGCCTTCCGGCCAGCCCATCACGAAGGCGTACACGGCATCCTTGCCGGCCGTGAAGCGGATGTCGGCACCGGAGAACGGTTTGCCCTTGCCCTCGTTGAAGCCGGGGCCGGACAGTGGCGCCGCGGCCGCCTCCGCCACCGGGCCCTCGCCGTACATCGCCCACGGGCGCGAATCGTAGATGCCTTCGCCGTTGACGGCCATCCAGCGCCCGATTTCCTCGACGATCGCGCGTTCCTGCTCGTCGATCGTGCCGTCGCCGCGCACCGGCACGGACAGCAGCAGGTTGCCGTTCTTGCTGACGACGTCGATCAGCGTGTGCACGACCGTCTGCGCGCTCTTGTACGCCTTGTTGTCGTAGATGCGGCGGTCGTAGTGCCAGCTGCCGATGCAGGTGCAGGTCTGCCACGGCAGCGGTTCGATGCGCGGGCTCTGGCCCCGCTCGATGTCCCACACCATCGACTTGCGCTGCACCTCGTCGAGGATCTTGCCGTTGACGACGGCTTCCACCTTGCCGTGCTTCGCGACGCTGCGGTTGTACATGTGCGCGGCCAGGCGCATGCCGATGTCGCTGACCGGATACAGGGGCAGCACGGTGTCGTCGTAATACACGAGATCCGGGTCGTAGTTGTCGAGCAGGTCGACGGTGCGGTTGTACAGCTTGTCCGCATACGCCTTGTCCGGCGGCAGCACGCCGCCGCCCCATGCCCAGCGCTGGTCGGTGCTGCCGCCGTCCTTGCTGAGCGGGTGATTCTGCGCGTACAGCGCCTGCGGATCCAGTCCGTTCCACCATTGCCCCTTGCCGTCGGCCTTCTTCAGGCGGCCGTCGTACGGCACGCCGGCCAGCGGGCCGGCCTTGTCGGCGCCCTGCGCCGTCTCGTACCAGTTCCACGCGTGGGCCGCGTGCACGGAGACGCCGAAGCGCAGGCCGTGCTTGCGGGCCGCGTCGCGCCACCCGCCGACCAGGTCCTTGCCCGGCCCCAGCTTCGTCGCGTTCCACTCGGGCTGGTAGCGGCTCTTGTACAGGTCGAAGTTGTCGTGGTGGTTGGCCAGCGCGACGAAGTATTTCGCGCCGGCCTTCTTGTACAGGCCCACGAGTTCGTCCGGGTTCCAGCGCTGCGCGCGCCAAGCGTGGATCACGTCCTTGAAGCCGAACTTCGACGGGTGGCCGTATTTCGCGACGTGGTATTTATAGTGATCGCTGCCCTCCTCGTACATGCCGCGCGCGTACCAGTCGCCGTGTTCGGGTTCGCACTGCGGGCCCCAGTGCGCCCAGATGCCGAACTTCGCGTTGCGGAACCAGTCCGGAGTTTCGTATTTCGACAACGAAGGCCAGGTCGGCTCGAACGGGCCGGTGGCCATGGGCACGCGGGCGCCGGCGGCGCCGGCATAGGGGGACATGGCGAGCGCCGGGATGGCGGCCGCCATGTGCTGCAGGAGTTCACGTCGTTTCATCGGTATCTTTCCAAGGTAGGTGACGGCCGCTCGGGGCGGCTCTTCGTATATCCACGGGATGGTGCCCGTGGCCTCCGGCGGCGGCAATTATGAAATCTGCCAGCCGCCCTAATGATTTCGACAGTCAGCCGACCCGCTGGCCCGGAACGTCGTCGCTCACCACGTGCCGGACGAACGCCGCATGGTCGGGCATCGCGGCGACCGCCTGCCGGATCGAGTCGCGGATCTTGCGGAAATGGTCGGCCAGGCGGTCCGCGTCCATATAGTCGATGAGCGGGTCGTTCTTTTCCGGGAAGATCCCATGTCCCATCAGGATCGACACCCACGAATCCTCCAGGAAGCCCTGCTGGTCGAGGATGGCCACGCGGCTCGAGCTGCGGAACAGGTCGATCTGGTGCCGCAGGATGTCCGGGACGGCCATGTGCTTGCAATAGCGCCAGAACTCGGTGTCTTCGCGGTTCGTGAGCTTGTAGTGCAGGATGATGAAGTCGCGCACGAACTCGAAACGTTGCGAGACGAGGCGGTTGAATTCGTCGGCCAGTTCGGGGCGGCAGTCGCGGTCCGGGAAGTACTGGACGATCCAGCCGACCGTCTGCTCGATCATGTTGATGCTCGTCGATTCGAGCGGTTCGATGAAGCCGGTCGACAGGCCGACACCGACACAGTTCTTGATCCACGACTTGCGCCGGCGGCCGGGCGTGAAGCGCAGCTGGCGCGGCTGGTCGAGGGCCTCGCCTTCGAGTGCGTCCCGCAGCACGCGCGTCGCCTCGTCGTCCGTCGTGAAACCGTCGCAGTACACATAGCCGTTGCCGATGCGGTGCTGCAGCGGGATGCGCCATGTCCAGCCCGCGGCGCGCGCCGTCGACCGCGTGTAGGGCGTGAGCGGCGCGTCGGGGCTCGCGCACGGCAGCGCCTGCGCGCTGTTGCAGGGCAGGTACGCGCTCCAGTCTTCGTAGCCGGCCTTGTAGACGCCTTCCAGCAGCAGCGCGCGAAAGCCCGTGCAGTCGACGAACAGGTCGCCGTCGACGCGGCGGCCGTCGCGCAGCTTGAGGGCCGTGACGAAGCCGGTCTCCGGATGCTGTTCGACGTCGACCACCGTCCCTTCGATGCGCGCGACGCCGCGCGCCACCGCGTAGTCGCGCAGGTACGCGGCGTACAGCGTCGCATCGAACTGGAAGCCGTAGGAATACGAATTGGTGACGGACGGCTGGTCGCCGTACGGCGGAACGAATTTGTGCGCGCGCGACATCGCGTCGGCCGTCGACCACTCTTCGTACGACGGCATCGACTTGTCCTCGCGCGCCAGGCGCAACCAGTACATGTAGGCGGGACGGTTCTCGATCGTGGGGCCGAAATTGCCGAAGGCGTGGAAGAACCGGTTGCCGACATGGCCCCAGTCGCGGAACTCGGTGCCGAGCTTGAAGGTCGCATGCGTCTTTTTCACGAAGTCGGCTGCGTCCAGGCCGAGCACCTGGTTGTAGTACCGGATGGTCGGCAGCGTCGCTTCGCCGACGCCGATGGTGCCGATGTCGGCCGACTCGACGAGCACGATCTCGCAGTGCGCGCCCAGCTTGAGCGCCAGCGGCGCGGCGGTCATCCAGCCGGCGGTGCCCCCGCCCACGATGACGATTTTACGAATGGCCTTATCGGACATGATGGACATGATCCCTCCAGATCACAAAAACGCAAAAACGCAAAAACCTCCCGCAACCGTCCTGGCCCGCGGGAGGTGTACACCATACTACGCTACGATCAGAACGAGTAACCCATCCGGACCGAGTAGCTGCGGCCCGTGTAGAACGCGCCGCGTTCCATCATGCCGATATGCTGCTGCATGTACTGCTTGTAGATCGCATTCGTCAGGTTCGACGCTTCCACCGACACGTTCAGGTTGTCGTTGAACTTGTAGTGGATGCCCGCATCGAGCTGGCCGTACGCACCGCCCCACGTCGGCAACGCGTAGTTCACCGAATATGCCTGGCCGCGGTTCGGGCTGTCCGGGTTCGTGTCGATGCCGTCGCCGCCGTTCGTGCCGTACGCATTGACCGCCTGCAGGTACTTCGAACGCCAGCTGTACGCCAGTCGTGCGGACACCGGGCCCTTGTCATACAGCAGCGCCAGGTTGTACGCGTTCTTCGACAGGCCCTGCATCGGCATGCCGCCCAGGATACGGCCGTCGGTGTCGCAACCGGCCAGGTCGCGCGCCAGGTTCGCGTCCGTCGTGTCCTTCGGCGTGCAATACGCCAGGCGCGGCGGCGCGTTCAGCAACAGGCGGCTGTCGAGGTACGTGTAGTTGGCCGACACGCCGAAGCCGGACAGCCAGCCGGGCAGCTTGTCGAAGTACTGCTGGAACGCGATCTCGGCACCGGTGGCGCGTCCGTCCGCACCGTTCGTCGGACCGACGACCGGGAAGATGTGCGGCTTCCCGTCGACGTCGTTCAGCGTGTAGTTCGCCGTCTGGCCGATGACGATGTCCTTGATGCGCTTGTTGAACAGCGCCATCGTCAGCGAGCCGCCGTGTCCGTAGTAGTACTCGGCCGTCACGTCGAAGTTGGTCGACAGCGTGGGCTTGAGCATCGGGTTGCCGCGGCCGTTGCCGCCGTAGGTGACCGCGTCGAGGACCGGCTGCTTCGTCACCGGATCGTCGTGCGACTTGATACCCTGGCTCAGCGTCGTATAGGTCTGCAGCTGGTAGAAGTCCGGACGCGTCATCCCCTTCGAGAACGCGGCGCGGAACTGCAGCTCTTCGCTGGTCTTCATGCGCAGGTTCAGGCTCGGCAGCACGTTCGTGTACTTGTTGTTGAAGTCCTGCTTCTGCGACAGCGCGTCGATCTTCGGCACGCCGGTGAACTTGCTGATGTCCGGCGGCGTGAACAGCAGGTAGCCGGACGCCGTGCCGTTGGTGCGCACGACGCGCACGCCC
>CBIHRX010000087.1:0-21255 GCA_966212555.1 uncultured Massilia sp. | reverse complement strand
ACCTGGGCGAACAGCTGCTTGAAGTACGAGTACAGCGGCTTCAGCTTGTTCGACATGACGGCCAGCGGCGAGTCGTTACCCATCGAGCCGGTGGCTTCCTCGCCCAGCACGGCCATCGGGGCCATCAGGAATTTCAGGTCTTCCTGGGTGTAGCCGAATGCCTGCTGGCGGTCCAGCAGCGAAATCGCGGCTTTTTCACCTTGCGCGTCTTTGGCGCGGTTCTGCGACAGCTGGCTTTCCGACAGCTTGATTTCGTTGAGCTTGATGCGCACCGACTTGATCCAGGCTTTATAGGGCTTGGCGTTCGAGTAGGTGTCCTTCAGTTCCTTGTCGTCGATGATGCGGCCGGCTTCCAGGTCGATCAGGAACATCTTGCCCGGCTGCAGGCGCCATTTCTTGACGATGCGCGATTCCGGGATCGGCAAGGTGCCCGATTCCGAGGCCATGACGACCAGGTCGTCGTCCGTGACGATGTAGCGGGCCGGACGCAGGCCGTTGCGGTCCAGCGTACCGCCGATGTGGCGGCCGTCGGTGAAGGCCATGGCGGCCGGGCCGTCCCACGGTTCCATCATCGCGGCGTGGTATTCGTAGAACGCGCGGCGGTTCTCGTCCATCGTCGCGTGGTTTTCCCAGGCTTCCGGGATCATCATCATCATCGCCTGGGCGATCGGGTAGCCGGCCATGACCAGCAGTTCCAGCGCGTTGTCGAAGCAGGCGGTGTCCGACTGGCCTTCATAGATCAGCGGGAACAGTTTCTGCAGGTCGTCGCCCAGCACGGCCGACTTCATGACGCCTTCGCGGGCGCGGGTCCAGTTGAAGTTGCCCTTGACGGTGTTGATCTCGCCGTTGTGCGCGAGCAGGCGGTACGGGTGGGCCAGCGGCCACTCCGGGAACGTGTTCGTCGAGAAGCGCTGGTGCACCATGGCCAGCGCGGAGACGCAGCGCGGATCCTGCAGGTCCTTGTAGTACACGCCGACCTGGTCCGCCAGCAGCAGGCCTTTGTAGACGACGGTACGGGCGGACATCGACGGCACGAAGAATTCCTTGCCGTGGATGAGTTTCAGGGCCTGGATCGCGTGGCCCGACGATTTGCGGATGACGTACAGCTTGCGCTCGAGCGCATCGGTGACCATGACGTCCGGGCCGCGGCCGATGAAGATCTGGCGGATGACCGGTTCCTTGGTGCGCACGGTCGGCGACATCGGCATCGTGTCGTCCACCGGCACGTTGCGCCAGCCCAGCACGACCTGGCCTTCGGCGCGCACGGCGCGCTCGATTTCCTGTTCGCAGGCGATGCGCGACGCGTGTTCTTTCGGCAGGAAGATCATGCCGACGCCATATTCGCCCGGCGGCGGCAGTTCGACGCCCTGCTTGGCCATCTCGTCGCGGTAGAACTGGTCGGGGATCTGGATCAGGATGCCCGCGCCGTCGCCCATCAGGGCATCGGCACCGACGGCGCCCCGGTGGTCCAGGTTCTTCAGGATCAACAGACCCTGTTCAATAATGGAGTGGCTCTTGTTGCCCTTGATATGGGCGACGAAACCGACGCCACAGGCGTCGTGTTCATTGGCGGGATCGTACAAACCTTGGGCAATCATGGGGGCTCCGCAGCATTTTGAAGATATTGAAGGTCGAGGATAGAGCAGACTTCGGTAAACATCAATAACAATAATTAGGGTCGGAGTCGCATTAAATCACGGCTTTTTGAGACACAAATTTAATAGGGACGGAGTCAAAGCAAGGCTATCTTGTCAATAAAATCATATAGTTATCCGAAAAGCTGTCGTTCCCGCGCAGGCGGGAATCCATGCTGAGCTGGCCCAGGATAGTTAGTATGGATTCCCGCTTTCGCGGGAATGACGGGTACAAAAAAGGGAAGCAACAGCCTCCCTTGTGTCTTTGTTGCAATGACGCTGCGCACAAATCCTACTCGGCAGCCTTCACCTTGAACGGCCTCCCCCGCTTGGCCGGCAAAATCTGCCGCTTGGTCTTGTGCTCCAGTTCGACCTTGAACGCATGCGACCCCAGTGGCGCCCCCTTCAGCACCGCCGCATTGATCGTGTCCAGTTCCTGCCCCGACATCCCCTGCTGCGCCAGTTCGATGAACGCCGCTTCCCGCTGGAACGGCGTATTGCCCAGTTCCCAGTACTTGGCGTGGTCGGTGATGAGCGGATCCGGCCGCACGCCGGCGTGATGCGCATAGCTCGACCACGGATAGTCGAGCGGGTCGAACGCCAACTGGCTGCGCAGCGGGTTCAGTTCGATGTAGCGGATGCAGGGGAGGAAACAGGCGTCGGGATCGATCACCGAGGTGCGGAAGCGGCCCTGGAACAGCGTGCCCGAGCGGCCATGCTTGTTGTTGAACCAGGGAACATATAAGCGCCCCACTTTCTGCATCATCGCGGCCAGGCCGTCCTCGTCGGACGGGGTCGCCAGCACATGCAGGTGATTCGGCATCAGCACGTACGCGTGGATGGCCACGCGGTAGAACTTCGCGCTCTCGCGCAGCCATTCCAGGAAGCGGCGGTGGTCTTCGTCGTCGCGGAAGATGACCTGGTTGTCGTTGCCGCGCTGGAGGATGTGGTGCGGGTAGTTCGGCAGGATCAGTCGGGGTTGGCGGGCCATGGCGTCATTCTAACGCAACCGCTCCACTCTGTCCCCGATTAGTCAGGCCAGCGTGAACCCGGCCGACAGGCTGTAGCCCTCGCCATAGGCGCTGCGCAGCGGCAGGTCCTGGCCGAGGCCGGTGCGCGCCTTCTTGCGCAGGCGGTAGACGAGCATGTCGACGCGGCGGCTGGCATCCGGATCGTCGCCGCCCATGCCGGCCACGATCACCTGGCGCGGGACGGGCCGGGTGTTGATGGTCAGCAGGTGCAGGAAATTGCACTCTTTTTCCGTCAGGTCGATCACCTTGCCCATCAGCTCGAGCTGGCGGGCCGACACGCGCAGGGTCCACTTGCTCGGCGTGGGCGCCGGCTCGGACGACGGCCGCACGCGGCGGTCCAGCGCCTCGATGTGGGCGGCCAGTTCCGGGAACTTGATCGGCTTGGTGAGATAGTGGTCGGCGCCGAGGCGCAGGCCGAGGATGCGGTTGTCGAAGGCCACGCGGCCCGTCAGCACCAGCAGCCCGATCTCGGGGTACAGCTGGCGCATCCGTGGAATCACATTGAATCCATCCTCGTCGGGCAGGCCCAGGTCGAGCACGACGACGGCTGCCGGCGTACGCGTCAGCGCGGCCCACATATCGCTGGCGGTGGTCGCGATCGTGACGTCGTGGCCGAGTTCCTTGAGGAAATCGGCCATATCGCCTGCGTATTCGCCATTGTCTTCAACAATCAATATTTGCGTCATGGGTTTTGCCAATTCCTTGTTTCGTATTCCCGGCTTCGTTGTCGGGCGGCTAACCCCGGTCGCCACGCCGATTATCACTGCTGGTCATTCCGGAAGCAAGACTTTTTGCCCCGCTCGCCTGAGCCGGCAGCCATAGTCTGAACTCGGCGCCGCCCTCCGGTGGACATGCATATGTCAAACTGCCGCCATGCACTTCGACCACGGAGCGCGCCATGTACAACCCAAGGCCGCTGCCCGGCACGCCCTCGGCATTCGTGCCGCGATAGCCCTTGTCGAAGATGCGCGCGACGTCGTCCGGCGGCACGCCATGTCCTTCGTCGCGCAGCGCCAGCTCGACGCCGCCTTCGACGGGCCGTCCCGCCGCATGCAGCGCGGTGCCGGCCGGCGTATAGCGCAAGGCATTGTCCAACAACACCTTGAGCGCCAGACGCAGGCCGGACGGTTCGCCGCGCAGCGTGGCCGGCAGGTCGCTGGCCGCCAGGGTCATGGGGCGTCCGGCCGCGCGCGCCTGCGCCACCAGTTCTTCCAGCAGCAGTTTCGGCCCGACCTTGTTCTCGCGCCGCTGGCTGCCGAGCGCGGCCATGCGCTCGGGGGACAGATAGTCGTCCAGCATCGCGATCAGGCGATCCGTCGCGGTGGCGATCTTGCGGTAGCGCTCGCGCGTCGCCTCGTCGGCCTTCGTGCCCAGCGCTTCCAGGCGCTGGATCGCGCCGTCGATCGTCGACAGCGGCGTGCGGAACTCATGGTTCAGCATGCTGGCGAACCGCTTTCTCTCGCGCTCCCGCTCGCGCCGCGCGGACACGTCGCGCACGAGGCCCAGCAGCGCCCGCGGCTGGCCGGCATCGTCCAGCGCCAGGGTCGAAATCACCTCGACGGCCACCTCGCTCCCGTCCGGCCGGCGCAGGTCGAACTCGCGCATCACGCGCAGGCGCGAACCGTCGCCGGCGGCAAACCGGCGCAGGCGCTCCGGCAGGCCGCCGCACAGGACCGCCAGCGGGCCGTCGCCGCCCTGTTCCACCTGCGCGCGGATGTCGGCGATGGAATAGCCGAGCATGTCGTCGACGCCGGGGCTGACATACGCCGGCAAGCCCGTCGCACAATCGAGGATGAACGCGAGGTCACCGCCCAGCTCGGCAATCGTGCGAAAGGCGTCCGCCGTGGAGATGTCCGCCGAGACGGATGCGCTGCGCGTCATGATGGCCTTAATGAGAATGATTCCAGACAATAAGTATAGTGCCCGATATAACGCTTTGCATAGACAACCGGGTGCTGCCGTTGCGCCAAACACGAAGAATTTGCAGATAAGCGATATATGCATAAGCAAATAAAAAAAGGGCAAGCCGCCTGGCTTGCCCTTTTGACCACGACGCTGGTGCGCTTATTCGTCCAGCGGCGCGAAGATCGCCTGCAGGTCTTCCTGCGTGAGCGCCATTTTCTGCGATTCGCCTTCGGCCAGGATCGACGCCGCCAGCTCCGATTTCTTTTGCTGCAGCAGCTGGATCTTTTCTTCCAGCGTGCCCTTCGCGATCAGTTTATACACGAACACCGGTTTGTCCTGCCCGATGCGCCACGCGCGGTCCGTCGCCTGGTTCTCGGCCGCCGGGTTCCACCACGGGTCGTAGTGGATGACTGTGTCGGCCGCCGTCAGGTTCAGGCCCACGCCGCCGGCCTTGAGGCTGATCAGGAAGATCGGCACGGCGCCCTGCTGGAATGCCGCCACCTGCGCGGAACGGTCGCGCGTCTCGCCGGTGAGGATCGCGTACGGGATCTTGCGCGCGTCGAGTTCTTCTTCGATCAGGCCCAGCATGCTCGTGAACTGCGAGAACACGAGGATCTTGCGGCCTTCGCCCAGCAGGTCGTCGACCATCTGCATCAGGTCCGTCAATTTGGCCGACACGGCCGCCGTGTTCTTCTTGCCCGGCATGGCTTTCACCAGGCGCGGGTCGCAGCAGACCTGGCGCAGTTTCAGCAGCGCTTCCAGGATGACGATCTGGCTGCGCGCCACGCCCTTGCGGTCGATTTCCTCGCGCACCTTCTTGTCCATCGCCAGGCGCACGGTCTCGTACAGGTCGCGCTGCGGGCCCGTGATCTCGATGCGGCGGATCATCTCCGTCTTTTCCGGCAGCTCTTTCGCCACGTGATCCTTGGTCCGGCGCAGCAGGAACGGCTTGATGCGGCGGTTCAGCAGCATGCGGCGCACCGGGTCGTCCTGGCGCTCGATCGGGTGACGGAACTGCGTGTTGAACGTCTTCTCGTCGCCGAGCAGGCCCGGCAGCAGGAAGTGGAATTGCGACCACAGCTCGCCCAGGTGGTTTTCCAGCGGCGTGCCGGACAGGCACAGGCGGTGGCGCGCGTTCAGCGAGCCGGCCGTCTGCGCCGCCTTCGAGCGCGTGTTCTTGATGTAGTGCGATTCGTCCAGGATCACGAGGTGGTACTGGTGCTCGCGCAGCTTTTCCTCGTCGCGCGGCAGCAGCGCGTACGTCGTCAGCACGATGTCGGCGCCATCGATCTGGTCGAACAGATCCATGCGCTCCTTGCCCTGCAGCAGAAGCACCTTCAGGTCGGGGGCGAAGCGCGCCGCTTCTTCCATCCAGTTCATCATGAGGCTCGTCGGCGCGATGACCAGCGCCGGACTCGTCAGGCGGCCCGCCTCCTTTTCTGTCAGGATGTGGGCGATCGTTTGCACGGTTTTTCCGAGACCCATGTCGTCGGCGAGGATGCCGCCCAGGTCGTATTCGCGCAGGAACTGCATCCATGCGAGACCGTCGAGCTGGTAATCGCGCAGGGTGGCCTGGAGGCCCTTCGGCGCGTCGACTTTTTTCACCTTGCCGAACTGGGACAGCTTGCGGCCCGTTTCGCGCAGGCGCTCGCCGCCTGTCCAGGTCAGCTCGGTGCCCTTCGCCAGTTCTTCCAGGCGTGCCGCGTCCAGCGTCGACAGCCGGACTTTATCCTTGATCTTGTCGTTGAAGTACAGCTCGCCCAGGGTCGACAGGATGGGTTTGACGCGGCCCCACGGCAGCGCCACGCGCACGCCGTCCGGCAGGGTCGCCAGCATCTGGTCGGCTTCCGCGTGGGCGGCCAGCACGTCCGGATTGAAGTCCAGCGGCGCCGTGCGAATGAGTTGCACGAGCACGGGCAGCAGCGGCACGCGCTTGCGGTTGACGACGATGCCCAGCTCCAGTTCGAACCAGGCGTTGCCGGCCTCGGGCGGCTCGTCGATGTCGGCATACCACTCGTCGACCGGCACGACGTCGTAGCGGTATTTCGGCGACTTCTGCACGTGCCAGCCGAGGTCGGACAGCGCGTCGAGGTCGTTCTCGGCAAAGCGCAGCCAGTGCGCCTGGCCGTCCAGCAGCAGCGCGCCGGACAGGGCCGACAGCGGCGCCGTGGCCGGCTTGCGGAAGCCCAGCTTGTTCAGGGTTTCCAGTGCCGCCGCTTCCAGCGCTTCGTCGCGCTCGATGATCTCGGTGACGTCGCCGATCTGGCGCACGACGCGCTGCGCGGGGTCGAACGAGATGCGCTGGCCGTCGTAGTCGAACGACAGCACGGCGAAATCCTGCCAGCGCTGGCCATTGCCTTCCGCTTGCGGGATGGCGTCCAGCAGCAGGTGCGGCTGCGGTTTCACGTCGGTGCGGATGCGCTGCGTGAGCGGCTGCGGCAGCGGCATCAGCTGTTGCAGGCCATGCGCAAGCAGCAGTTGCGACACGCGTTTTTTATCGTTGCCCGCCAGCGGCGGCGCCTGCGACACGAGCGCCTGCAGGTCGGCCAGCGAGATGTCGATGCCGCCGCGGTTCAGGTCCAGCGGGCCGCACGACAGGTTGTCGATGTACCACGGCGGATCCGTCGGCAGCATGTAGTCGACGAGGTCGGCGCCCGGGTGCGTCGCGCCCTTGGCCGGTTCTACCGACCAGCCGAGCTTGGCTGCGCGGCCTTCGTCGCGCCACGTGAGATTGGCCTTGCGCACGGGACCGGCCTGCAGCGGATACAGCAGGCCATTGGTCATGTCGGACCACGAGTTCGCCCACAGCAGTTTTCCTTGCGCGAGCAATTGCTGCAGCAGGATGGCGCCGACCTTGCCCTTGGGCTCGGTCGCGCTCGTGCTCTGGTTCGAGCCGCTGCGCATGGCGATGAAAAAGCGGACCAGGTCCTCGTCTTCGCCTTCGAGGTACGCGGGCGGCGCCGACAGCAGCGAGAACACTTCGCTCACCGGGCTGGCCGCGGCGACGTCCCCGTTCGGGCGCAGGCGCGCCTTGCACAGGCAGACCGCGACGTGGCGACCGCCGCTGGTCGGGGCCATGACATAAACGAATTTGTACTGGACGGCCTTGGGGTCAGTGACTTCCGCGGTCAGCTTCGGCTGGGGATGTGCTGCCGCCTCGACCCTTTGCAGCCAGCTTAACACCGGTGCGGGCAGGGCCGGAGCGCGTGCAGGTGCTCGAGCCGGCGGTGCGTCGCTGGTGTCGTCGCGATGAAAATCAACTGTGTGCATGGGTCTCACGAGTCTTTAATTTGAAAAAACAACAATTCCTATTATCCGTCATGCGAACCGAACAGCTTTGTTAGGGATCGCACGTAGCGGGCAAAACTTTACGAGACGAAAAGAGTAGAAGTTACACTCTGCCGCCCCGCTTTGCCAGCCCCCGTCACGCATTTTTTTGCTCGATTGCGTCAAGACACGATGCGCCAGCCCGGCGCACTCAGGTGCTTCACGAAGAACCCGGCCAGGGCTTCGACCTTGGCCGGCCGCGTGCGTGCCGATGGCGTCACGAAGTACAAGCCACCCCGCGCGAGATGCCAGTCCTCCAGTATGGGGACAAGCCGCCCCGCGCGCACGTGATCTGCCGCAATAAATTCCGGGAACTCGGCAATCGCGAGGCCGTCCAACACGGTGGGCAGCAGCGCATCCGAATTCGTCACCCGCAGCGGCCCCTCCGGCTTGATGACAACTTCCTCGCCGGCCGCGTTGGTGAAGCGCCACACGTCGCTGCGCGCGCGATAGGCATAGCCCAGGCAGGGGTGGTTCGCGAGGTCGGACGGATGGCGCGGCGTTCCTCTGGTCTTCAGGTACTCGGGCGAGGCGACGACGATCTGCGCCACGGAGCACAGCTTGCGCGCCACCAGCGACGAGTCGGGCAGCACGGCGATGCGCAGGGCGGCATCGAAGCCCTGGCCGACCAGGTCGACGGTGGCGTCGGACAGGTGCAGGTCGATCTGCACGTCGGGGTATTCACGGAAGAACGCGGGCATCAGCGGCGCCACCCAGCGCAGCCCGAACGACATCGGCACGGCCAGCCGCACGAGCCCGCGCGGCCGCGCCGACATCTCGCGCGCGGCGCCTTCCGCCTCTTCCGCTTCGCGATAGATCTTCAGCGCGCTATCCGCGATGGTGCGGCCGAATTCCGTCAGCGCCAGCTGGCGCGACGTGCGGTTCAGAAGACGCGCGCCCAGTCTCTCCTCGAGCCGCGCGACGGCCCGCGACACCGTCGCCACCGACACGCCCAGCGCACGCGCCGCGCCGGCGAACGAGCGTTCCTCGGCCACCTTGGCGAACATCGCGAGACCTTCGAAATCGGGCAACAGGGACATCGTTCGTCGTCGGCGGTGAACCGATGAGTTATCGAACCCGACATGTTACGGCATCCCGGCGCCGATGCCTATCGGCCTTCCGACGTATGTACGACAAAATTGCAAAGATCGTTTGCGATCAGTGCTATTTTAATGCGCCCCCTCCCCCGGTACGATGTCTCACGTCGACTTCGACATCACCCAAAGGAGAACACCATGACTGCCAAACTCGCCAACAAAATCGCTCTCGTCACCGGCGCCACCAGCGGCATCGGCCTGGCCACCGCCCAACGCTTCGCCCTCGAAGGCGCGCAAGTGATCGTCACCGGCCGCCGCCAGGCCGAACTGGATGCCGCCGTGAAGGCCATCGGCCACGATGCCGTCGGATTGCGCGTCGACTCGAGCGACCTCGCCGCGCTGGATGGCCTGTATGAAGAGATCCGTGCCCGCTTCGGCCGCCTGGACGTCCTGTACGCCAACGCGGGCGGCGGCTCGATGCTCCCGCTGGGCGAGATTACGGAAGAGCAATTCGACGACACCTTCGGCCGCAACGTGAAAGGCACGCTGTTCACCGTGCAGAAGGCGCTGCCGCTGCTGTCCAAAGGCGCCTCGGTGATCCTGACCGGTTCGACGGCCGGCAGCTCCGGCACCCCGGCGTTCAGCGTCTACGCGGCCAGCAAAGCCGCGGTGCGCGCCTTTGCCCGCAACTGGATCCTGGACCTGAAGGACCGCGGCATCCGCGTCAACACGATCAGCCCGGGCGCGACCCGCACCCCCGGCCTCGTCGAACTGGCCGGCACCGACGCCGCCGCGCAGCAGGGTCTCGTCGACTACCTGGCCGCGCAGATCCCGCTGGGCCGCGTGGGCGAGCCGGACGAGATCGCGAAAGCGGCCGTGTTCCTCGCGTCCGACGACGCCAGTTTCGTCAACGGCGCCGAGCTGTTCGTCGATGGCGGGCAGGCGCAGATCTGAACGGTGCGCCGGGTGGGCATGAGGCGGGCATGAGGCGGGCATGAGAATCCAGTATCATTGCCCGCTCGATTCACCGACCACCGTAATCACCCATGCTGCCTTCGATCGAACAACGCCTCGCTCAAGAACTGTCCGCCAAACCGGTGCAAGTGGCCGCCGCCATCGCCCTGCTCGACGAAGGCGCGACCGTCCCCTTCATCGCCCGCTACCGCAAGGAAGCGACGGGCGGCCTCGACGACACCCAGCTGCGCCTGCTGGAAGAACGCCTGCGCTACCTGCGCGAACTGGAAGACCGCCGCGCCGCGATCATCTCGTCCATCACGGAACAGAACAAGATGACGCCGGAGCTGCTGCAGGCGATCTCGCTCGCGGAAGACAAGACGCGCCTGGAAGACTTATATCTGCCGTACAAGCAGAAGCGCCGCACCAAGGCCCAGATCGCGATCGAGGCCGGCCTGAAGCCGCTCGCCGACGATCTCCTTGACGATCCGACGCGCGATCCGGAAAGCGAGGCCACGAAGTATCTGCGCGACGCATTCACGAACGCGGACGGCGTCGCGAACCCCGGCGTGGCCGACACGAAGGCCGCGCTGGACGGCGCGCGCCAGATCCTGATGGAGCGTTTCGCGGAAGACGCCGAGCTGCTGCAATCGCTGCGCGAATACGTGCAGGAGCACGGCGTCGTCGAATCGAAGGTCGTCGACGGCAAGCAGGAAGAAGGCGAGAAATTCGCCGACTATTTCGATTACTCGGAAACGCTGGCGACCGTGCCGTCGCACCGCGCGCTGGCGCTGATGCGGGGCCGCCGCGAGGGCGTGCTGGACGTGACCTTGCGCCTCGATTCCGAGCCGGAAAAGCCGAAGTGGGACGCGCCGCACAACCCGTGCGAAAGCCGCATCGCCGCGCGCTTCGGCATCAAGGGCGCGGGCCGCCCCGCCGACAAATGGCTGCTCGACACGGCGCGCTGGACGTGGCGCGTGAAGAGCTTCATGTACATCGAGACGGAGCTGATGGGCGCCCTGCGCGAAAAGGCCGAGGGCGATGCGATCCAGGTCTTCGCGCGCAACCTGAAGGACCTGCTGCTGGCCGCACCCGCGGGCCCGCGCGCGACGATGGGCCTCGACCCGGGCCTGCGCACGGGCGTCAAGGTTGCCGTCGTCGACGCGACCGGCAAGGTGGTCGACACGTCGACCATCTACCCGCACGCGCCCCGCAACGACTGGGACGGTTCGCTGCACACGCTGGCGCAACTCGCCGCGAAGCACAACGTCGCCCTCGTCTCGATCGGCAACGGCACGGCGTCGCGCGAGACCGACAAGCTGGCCCAGGACCTCATCAAGCAGAACCCGGAACTGAAGCTGACGAAGATCGTCGTGTCGGAAGCCGGGGCGTCGGTGTACTCGGCATCGGAATTCGCGTCGCGCGAACTGCCGGAGCTGGACGTGTCGCTGCGCGGCGCCGTCTCCATCGCGCGCCGCCTGCAGGACCCGCTCGCGGAACTGGTAAAAATCGATCCGAAATCGATCGGCGTGGGCCAGTACCAGCACGACGTGTCGCAAACCCAGCTCGCGCGCCAGCTCGACGCGGTCGTCGAGGATTGCGTGAACGCGGTCGGCGTGGACGTCAACACGGCGTCGGCGCCGCTGCTCGCGCGCGTGTCGGGCTTATCAAGCAGCGTCGCGCAAAGCATCGTCAACTACCGCGACCAGCAGGGCGCCTTCGCGTCGCGCGCGGCGCTGAAGAAGGTGCCGCGCCTGGGCGATAAAACGTTCGAACTGGCCGCGGGTTTCCTGCGCATCGTGAACGGCGCCAATCCGCTGGACGCGTCGGCCGTGCACCCGGAATCGTATCCGGTCGTGGAAAAGATCCTGGCCGATATCCAGAAGGACATCAAGTCCGTGATCGGCGACAGCGCGCTGGTAAAACGCCTGAATCCGGCGAAGTATGCCGATGAAAAATTCGGCGTGCCGACCGTGACCGACATTCTGAAGGAACTGGAAAAGCCGGGCCGCGATCCGCGTCCGGAATTCACGACGGCCACATTCAAGGAAGGCGTCGAGGAGATCTCGGACCTGCGTCCGGACATGATCCTGGAAGGCGTCGTCACCAACGTCGCGGCGTTCGGCGCGTTCGTCGACATCGGCGTGCACCAGGATGGCCTCGTGCACATCTCGGCGCTGTCGAACACGTTCGTGAAGGATCCGCACACGGTCGTCAAGGCGGGCCAGGTCGTGAAAGTGAAGGTGCTGGAAGTGGACGTCAAGCGCAAGAGGATTGCGCTCACGATGCGGTTGTCGGACAGCGCGCCGCAGGCCGGATCCCAACCTCAGCAGCGCGGCGACCGCGATGACCGCAAACGCATGGGCCAGCATCAGAAGCAGGAGCGGTCGGCACCACAAGCAGGCGGCGCGATGGCAGCGGCGTTTGCAAAGCTGAAACGCTGACTTGGCGGACGGGGTGCCTTATGCCGGCACCCCCGTTTTCTTATAAAATGCCGTCATCTATCCCATTCTCACCAAAGGCAGAACCAAATGAGCGACGTACAATCCTGGATCAAAGAAACCGTGACCAACACGCCCGTCGTGCTGTTCATGAAGGGCACCGCCCAGTTCCCGCAATGCGGTTTTTCGGGCCGCGCGATCCAAATCCTGAAGGCTTGCGGCGTCGATAACATCGCCACCGTGAACGTCCTGGACGACGCGGAAGTCCGCCAGGGCATCAAGGAATACTCGAACTGGCCGACCATTCCGCAGCTGTACGTGAACGGCGAATTCGTCGGCGGTTCCGACATCATGACGGAAATGTACGAGTCCGGCGAACTGCAGACCCTGCTCAAGAAGAATGGCTGATCCCGGATCGCGCCGGATCGTCGTCGCCATCACCGGCGCGACCGGCGCGATCTATGGCGTGCAGCTGCTGCGGCGGCTGGCTGCCGTACCCGGCGTCGAGACGCACCTCGTCATGTCCGACGCCGCCACCCTCACCCTGCACCAGGAAGTCGGCCTGCAACGGCGCGACGTGGAAGCGCTCGCCCACGTGGTGCACCGCAACCGCGAGATCGGCGCATCGATCGCCAGCGGCTCGTTCCAGACGGACGGCATGGTGATTGCCCCCTGTTCGATGAAGACGCTGGCCGCGGTCGCACATGGTTTGTCGGACAACCTGATCGCACGCGCCGCCGACGTCGTGCTGAAAGAACGCCGGCGCCTGATCCTGATGGTGCGCGAGACGCCGTTCAACCTGGCGCACCTGCGCAACATGACGGCGGTCACGGAAATGGGCGGCATCGTCTTCCCGCCCCTGCCGAGCTTTTATAACCGCCCCGCCACGATAGCCGAGATGGTGGACCACACGGTGGCGCGCGTCATGGACCTGCTGGGCGTGCCGAACGATCTCGCCCCGCGATGGGGCGGCATGAAAGAGGACGCCCCCTGACTCAGGCGCGTTCGCCGTACGGGTCGCGTTCGGCCTGTCTCTGTTCCCTTGCGTCTTCGATTTTTCTGCGCTGCTCGTTACGCTTGCGCATGATTTCTGCGTGCTGGGCCGCCGTCATCGGCGGCTGGGTCATGAGGTCCTTCAACTGCGCGGTGTTGCTGTAGTTATTAATCATGAGGCGACTACATCCTTATTGACCGATAACACTGGCGGGCGCCAGTCAGGAACGCGAACTCGACGGCTACGACGTTCCGTTAGCGTTACCGATTATGCGCGAGACTCGGCGGTTTGTGCGGACTAATCGCAGAAAAAATTGCAGTACAGAAGCGCGTAACGCGGCGCCCGGAGCTTGCCGGACGCCGCGTCATGGAATTCGGCCATCGTGAGTTCGATGGCGATCAGGAAGGATTATTTCTGTTGCTGGTGATTCATGCGCACGAGCATGCGGATGAATTCGCGCGCCAACTGCTTGTGGTGCTCGTCCAGGCGTTGCAGGTCGGCGATCAGCTTGACGTCGGCCGATTCGAACCGGGTGCTGCCGTCGGCGCCATCGCCATTGGCGGCAGCGTTTTCCGAACCGCCGAAGCGCAGCCAGTCGGCCGGCACGCCCAGCCACTGCGCGATCATGCGCAGCTTTTCCTGGGTCGGGATCGCCTCTCCGACCAGCCATTTACGTGCCGCGTGGACCGTAATCGGACGGCCCTCGAAGCGAATGTTAAATTCCCGCGCCAGCCGGGTGGGGCTGTCCGGAGAATAATGGGCGTTTTTCAGGGCTTGCTGCAGGCGCTCGCTGAAGCTCTCCCGTTCGTTAGTCGAATTCATGGGTGGCACTAAGGGTTCATGCAAAGCCGTCATTAGGTCGCTCCGTTGACCAGACCGTCTGTGACGGCAGGAGAGGCTGTAGGTAACAAATAAGTGAGTATTGATCAATTCTCACAGTGCTGTCCAGCAATTCCCGTTGTGTTCAGCAATCCGTGAGATATGTGTGAAAAATATCCTACAGGAAAAGGAAAACGATTGCTCGTTCAATTTCCTACTGAATTCTGGAACATTTCTTCCTCTCAGCACGATAAATGATGCCAAGAATCAACAAAATGGTGGGAAGTCCGGTTAGATTGTCGTGATTTTTGCGACAACCATTGGCGTCAATATGTTGTTTTAAGTCAACTTAAAACGGACGATGCCGTCGTCGCCGGTTACACGCACGAGGTTACCGTTGTACCAAAGATAATGAAGATGGGCCAAAGCCTCGCCGATCGCAAAACTGAGCTGGTGCGCATCGAGTTGTCGCTTGAACATCAACGGGACAATGTCAACTGCGGACTTCGGCTCGGCGCACACGGCGCGGACTTCGTCCAGCCGCGCCGCATGGTGCGCGCGTAATTGCGCGATGCGGGTGTGCAAGCCGCGGAACGGCTTGCCGTGCGAGGGCAGGACGAGGGTGTCGCCGGGCAGGTCGGCGAACTTGTCCAGCGAATCCAGGTACAACTGCAGCGGATTGCCGTCCGGCTCGACGGCGAACACGGAGACGTTCGTCGAAATGCGCGGCAACACCATGTCGCCCGAGATCAGGATCCGGTCGGCGACATCGTACAGCGAGACGTGCTCCGGCGAATGGCCGAAACCGGTGATCACGCGCCATTCGCGCGCGCCGATGACGACCCGCTGGCCATCCTGCAGGCGGGTGTATGCCGCCGGCACGGCCGGGACGAGCGACGGGTAGTAGTTCTTGCGGCTCTGCATCTGTTCGAGCATGCCCGCGTCGACGAGGCCATGGCGCTGGAAATGCGGGATCGCGGACGGACCGTCCACGCCGGGCAGCGCGGCAGCCATCATGCGTGCAAAGCCGAATTCGCCGGTGCTCGTCCAGAACGGCGCCCCGAACCGGTCGCACAGCCAGCCGGACAGGCCGACGTGGTCGGGGTGACAGTGCGTGGCGAACACGCGCAGCAGCGCCCGGTCCGCCATCGCGTCCGTGAACAACCGTTCCCAAGCGGACCGGGTCGCGTCCGTGCCGGCGCCGCAATCGACGAGGGACCAGCCGCGTGTGTCGCCCGCAACATCATCCAGCAGCCACAGATTGATATGGTCGAGGGCGAACGGGAGCGGCATGCGCAACCAGGACAGGCCGGGTGCCACGTCCGTCACGGTGCCGAGCGGGGGAATGGCATCACCGAACGGATAGCTGAGTTGGGCTTCGAGGGGGTTCATGCGGTCGACTTTCGTAGGATGCAGGCGCAGGCGCGTTACAATGCCGCAAACGCTTTGACGTAAACGTAAACGGAAGGCGCAGGCTGTGATTCTAAGCGATTCCGGACCTCGCCACTTTTGACCCGCAGAACACCATGGCCACCACCTACACCATCGCCGAACTGGCACGCGAATTCGACATCACCGCACGTGCGATCCGCTTCTACGAAGACCAGGGACTGCTCAGCCCGATGCGCGAGGGCCAGGGCGGACGCAACCGTGTCTACACCCCGCGCGACCGCACCCGCCTGAAGCTGACGCTGCGCGGCAAGCGCCTGGGTCTGACCTTGTCCGAGATCAAAAGCATCATCGACATGTACGAGACGCCGAAGGATACCGTGGCCCAGATCAACCGCTTCCTGGGCGTGCTGGCGCACCAGCGCGAGACGCTGGAACAGCAGCGGTCGGATATCGAGATGTCGCTGGCGGAAATTTCTGTGCATGAAGAAGAATGCCGCCGGCTGCTGGCCGAGGCCGGCGAGAAGGACGCTGCTTGACGTTTACGTTAACGTCACTCCGCGCTATCATCCAGTCTGGCCACGAGCCATCCACTAGACGAGAACGAGGACGACATGCTGCATCTCCCTGGCTTGACCTTTGACCACGGCGAAGACATCGCCGCCCTGCGCGAAGCTGTACAACAGTTCGCCGCAAGCGAAATCGCCCCCCGCGCGGCCGAGATCGACCGCACCGACCAGTTCCCGATGGACCTGTGGAAAAAGATGGGCGAACTGGGCCTGCTCGGCATCACCGTCGGCGAGGAATACGGCGGCGCCAACATGGGCTACCTGGCGCACATCGTCGCCATGGAAGAAATCTCGCGCGCCTCGGCCTCCGTCGGCCTGTCGTACGGTGCCCACTCGAACCTGTGCGTCAACCAGATCAAGCGCAACGGCAACGAAGAGCAGAAGCGCAAATACCTGCCCAAACTGATCTCGGGCGAGCACGTCGGTGCATTGGCCATGTCCGAACCGAACGCCGGTTCCGACGTCGTCAGCATGAAGCTGCGCGCCGACCTGAAGGGCGACCACTACGTGCTGAACGGCACCAAGATGTGGATCACGAACGGCCCGGACGCCGACACCCTCGTCGTCTATGCCAAGACCGACATCGAGGCCGGCCCACGCGGCATGACCGCCTTCCTCATCGAAAAAGGAAGCAAAGGATTCTCCATCGCGCAGAAGCTGGACAAGCTGGGCATGCGAGGTTCGCACACGGGTGAGCTGGTGTTCCAGGATTGCGAAGTGCCAGTCGAAAACGTGCTGGGCGGCGTGGGCAAGGGCGTGAACGTGCTGATGTCGGGCCTCGATTTCGAGCGCACCGTCCTCTCCGGCGGCCCGCTGGGCATCATGTCGGCCTGCATGGACGCCGTAGTGCCTTATATCCATGAGCGCAAGCAGTTCGGTCAAGCAATTGGTGAGTTTCAATTGATGCAGGGCAAAGTGGCTGATATGTATTCGACGATGATGGCTTGTCGTGCGTATGTGTATGCGGTAGGTCAAGCCTGCGACCGCGCGCATGCGCCGGAACAGGTCCGTGCCCTGCGCAAGGACGCGGCCGGTGCCATTCTGTACAGCGCGGAAAAAGCGACGTGGATGGCCGGCGAGGCGATCCAGACGCTGGGCGGCAATGGCTACATCAACGACTATCCGGTGGGCCGTCTGTGGCGCGACGCCAAGCTGTACGAGATCGGCGCCGGTACGAGCGAAATCCGCCGCATGCTGATCGGGCGCGAGCTGTTCGGCGAGACGATGTAAGTTTGTGGAGAAGAGGAGACCGGGCGAACAAGAAGATCGGCACAAGCCGGCACAACAACAACTCCACGTAGCCCGAAAAATAGAGAACGTCATTCCCGGCACTTGCCGGGAATGACGGATCTCACGGACTACAATGACCGCTGCCCCGTCCACCGCGCGAGCCGCCCGATGACCCAGGCCACCTTTCCCAAGCTGCTGTCGTCCCAGATCGCCTTCGACATCGCGCGCACCATCCTGGACGGCTTCGACCGTCACTACACATTGTTCCGCCAGGCCAGCAAGACGGCCAAGACCTGGTTCGAGCGTGCCGACTGGACGACGGCCCAGCAGGCCGCGCGCAAGCGCATCGATTTCTACGACAAGCGCGTGCAGGAATGCGTGCAGGCGCTGGAAGACGAATACGCGCCGGAAGACCTCGACGACGACACCTGGCGCGAAACGAAGCTCCATTACATCGGCCTGCTGACGGACCACAAGCGCCCGGAGCTGGCGGAAAGCTTCTTCAATTCCGTCTGCTGCCACATCCTGCACCGCAGCTATTACCGCAACGATTTCATCTTCGTGCGCCCGGCCGTCTCGACGGAATACATCGAGACGGCCGAACCGTCCCCGACCTACCGCGTGTACTACCCCGCGGCGGACGGCCTGCGCTTCTCCTTGCGGCGCATGGTCACGAATTTCCAGCTCGACTGCCCGTTCGCCGACCTCGACCGCGACATCGCCCTCGTCGAAGCGCGCATGGTCGAGCATTTCGGCCTGCACGAGCGCGAGCCCAACCAGCAATTGCACGTGCTGTCGAGCCTATTCTTCCGCAACAAGGCCGCCTACATCGTCGGCCGCGCCATCAATGGCGCCCGCGAGTACCCGTTCGTCGTGCCGATCCTGCACGACCGGGCCGGACGCCTCGTCCTCGATGCGGTGCTGACCGACCCCGAGCAGGTGATCCTGCTGTTCTCGTTCACGCGCGCCTATTTCATGGTCGACATGGAAGTGCCGTCGGCGTTCGTGCAATTCCTGCGCAATCTCATGCCGAAAAAGCCGCGCAGCGAAATCTACACGATCCTCGGCCTGCAAAAGCAGGGCAAGACGCTGTTCTACCGCGACTTCCTGCAGCACCTGAAGCACAGCTCCGACGCCTTCCGCATCGCGCCCGGCATCCGCGGTCTCGTGATGCTCGTGTTCGAACTGCCCTCCTTTCCGTACGTGTTCAAGGTGATCAAGGATTTCTATCCACCGCCGAAAGAAACGACGCGCGCCCGCATCAAGGAAAAATACCTGCTGGTGAAACACCACGACCGCGTGGGCCGCATGGCGGACACGCTGGAGTATTCGGACGTGGCCTTCCCGCTGTCCCGCTTCGACGAGGAACTGCTGGCCGAACTGCGACGGTTCGCCCCCTCGCTCGTCGACATCGAGGGCGACCGCATCGTCATCAAACACCTGTACATCGAGCGGCGCATGGTGCCGCTGAATATCTACCTGGACCGTGCGCAGCGCAGCGGCGACGACGACCTCATCGAACACGGCGTGTTCGAATACGGCAATGCGATCCGCGACCTCGTCGCTGCGAATATTTTTCCGGGCGACATGCTGTACAAGAACTTCGGTGTGACCCGACATGGGCGCGTCGTGTTCTACGACTACGACGAGATCGAGTACCTCACCGACTGCAATTTCCGCGACATCCCGCAGCCGCGTAACGAAGAAGACGAGATGGCCGCCGAGCCTTGGTATCCCATCGGCAAACACGACGTCTTTCCCGAACAGTTCGCGCGCTTCCTGCTCGCGAACCCAAAGATACGCGCCGCGTTCATGAAACACCATGCCGCACTATTGACGCGCGTCTGGTGGCAGTCGCACAAGGACCGCATCCTCGCAGGCGAGCTCGAAGACATTTTTCCGTATCCGCAGCACATCCGGTTCCACCTCACGGACCCAGCGAACCCGGCGACACCCTCGCCGCAATCCCATTACTTGGAGACCTTACACAATGAATGATCCAATCGTTATCGTCGGCGCCGCCCGTACCCCGATGGGCGCCTTCCAGGGCGACTTCTCTTCGAAATCCGCGAGCGACCTGGGCGCCGTGGCGATCAAGGCGGCCGTCGAGCGCGCCGGCGTCGACGTGAGCCTCGTCGAGCACGTCTACTTCGGCAACTGCCTGATGGCCGGCCAGGGCCAGGCCCCGGCGCGCCAGGCGCTGATCAAGGCGGGCCTGCCGCTGTCGACCGGCGCCGTCACGCTGTCGAAGATGTGCGGCTCCGCGATGCAGGCCGCGATCTTCGCGCACGACGTGCTCAAGGCCGGCAGTGCCGACGTCGTCGTGGCGGGCGGCATGGAGTCGATGACCAATGCCCCGTACCTGATCCCGAAGGCGCGCGGCGGCTACCGCCTCGGCCATGGCGTCATGTTCGACCACATGATGATGGACGGCCTGGAAGACGCCTATTCGCGCAACGAGAAGACGGGCGAAGGCCGCTCGATGGGCACGTTCGCCGAGGAATGCGTGGCCAGGTACGGCTTCTCGCGCGAGCAGCTGGATGCGTTCGCGATCGAATCCGTCAAGCGCGCGCAGAACGCCACCGAGTCCGGCGATTTCCAGTGGGAGATCGCACCCGTGACCGTGGCCAACCGCCTGGGCGAAACGATCATCGAGAAGGACGAAGGCCCCGTCAAGGCGAAGGTCGACAAGATCCCGACCCTGCGCCCGGCGTTTAAAAAGGACGGCGTCATCACGGCGGCGTCCTCGTCGTCGATCAACGACGGCGCCGCGGCCCTCGTCATGATGCGCGAATCGACGGCGCAGGAGCTGGGCGTGACGCCGCTCGCCCGCATCGTCGCGCACACGACGCACGCGCAGGAACCGGACCAGTTCTCGACCGCGCCGATCGGCTCGCTGCACAAGCTGTTCAAGAAGACCGGCTGGTCGGCCAAGGACGTCGACCTCTTCGAGATCAACGAAGCCTTCGCCGCCGTGCCGATGGCCGCGATGCACGAGCTGGACATTCCGCATTCGAAGGTCAACATCCACGGCGGCGCGTGCGCGCTGGGCCACCCGATCGGCGCATCGGGCGCGCGCATCATCGTCACGCTGCTGGGCGCGCTGAAGAAGACGGGCGGCAAGCGCGGCGTCGCGTCGCTGTGCATCGGCGGCGGCGAAGCGACCGCGATGGCGATCGAGATGGTGTAACGCGCCCGCACGCGCGTGCAAAACACGGTATGGTGACGGATTGTCATTGTCATCCATACCGTGAAGGAGCCTCCATGTCCACCGTTCTCATCGTCGGCGCCTCGCGCGGCATCGGCCTCGAACTGGCCCGTCAATACCGCGCCGACGGCTGGCGCGTCATCGCCACCGCGCGCAAGCCCGCGGATTGCGAGGCGCTGCGCCGGCTGGGCGCGGAAGCGCACCAGGTCGACGTCACGAATGCCGAAGCTATCGGTGGCCTGGGCTGGAAGCTCGACGACGAAAAGATCGACGCCGCCTGGCTCGTCGCGGGCGTGTACGGCCCGGACCACGCCGGCTTCCCGACCGAGAAAGAGTTCGACGACGTCATGCACACGAACGTGCTGGCCGCGATGCGCCTGCTGCCCATCGTCGCGCCGCTGGTCGCCACGACGCGCGGCAAGGTGGCCGTGATCTCGTCGCGCATGGGTTCCATCGGCGCGCGCACGAGCAACCAGGGTTCGCTGTACCGCGCCAGCAAGGCCGCGCTGAATTCCGTGCTGGCCGACGCCGCGCTGACCTATGGGCCGCAGGGTGCGACGTGCCTCACGTTCCATCCGGGCTGGGTGCAGACCGACATGGGCGGCCCCGGTGCCACGCTCACCGTCGAGCAGAGCGCGGCCGGGCTGCGCGCCACCTTGGCCAGGGCGACGCCGGCGCAGACCGGCGCCTTCCTCAATTACGACGGCACCGCTCTTC
>CBIHRX010000086.1:0-21274 GCA_966212555.1 uncultured Massilia sp. | reverse complement strand
CCGCAAAGCCCGGTTAAAAGGCAGAGTCACCTAGCGAACGCGAACACAGCCTTTTATTTCAGAACACGCACATGCGGTCCGCTTCCTCGCGCAGCCACGGCCGGAAATCCGGATGCGCGATGGCGATCAGCGCCTGCGCGCGCTGCTTGGCCGATTTGCCGCGCAATTGCGCCACGCCCCATTCCGTGACGACGTAGTTGACGTCGTTCTTGCTCGTGGTCGCGTGCGTGCCGGGCGCCAGGGTCGGCACGATGCGCGAGACGGTGCCGTCCTTCGCCGTGGACGGCAGCACGATGAACGACTTCCCGCCGCGCGACCGGTTCGCGGCGCGCACGAAATCCACCTGGCCACCCGTGCCGGAATAGGGCAGGTGCCCGATGCTTTCGCTGCCGCACTGGCCGAGCAGGTCGACCTGCAGGCTCGCGTTGATCGACACGAGCTTGTCGTTCTGCCCCGCGATGTACGGATCGTTCGTGAAGTTCGACGGATGCATCTCCAGCATCGGATTGTGGTGCATGAACTCGTACAGGCGGCGCGAACCGAGCGCGAACGTCGCCACCATCTTGCCCGGCAACAGGGTCTTGCGGCGGTTGTTGACGGCGCCCGCTTCCACGAGTTTCAGGATGCCGTCGCCGATCATTTCCGTGTGGATGCCGAGGTCGCGCTTGTCCGTCAGCTGCATGACGACTGCGTCCGGAATGCCGCCGTAGCCGATCTGCAGGGTGGACCCATCCTCGATGTGCTCGGCGACGAGACGGCCGATCGCTTCCTGCACGGGGCCGATGTGGGGCAGGCCCACTTCCAGGATCGGCGCCTCGCTTTCGACCAGCGCCGTGACCTGCGAGATGTGCACGTGGCACTGGCCGTGCGTGAACGGGACGTGCGGATTCACTTCCAGCACGACGGCGCGCGCCTTCGCAACGGCCGCCATCGTGTAATCCGTGCCGAGGCTGAGCGCGAAGTGGCCGGAGGCGCTCATCGGCGACGCCATCGCGAACACCACGTCCGCCGGCATCCAGCCCCGTTCGATCAGCAGGGGGATCTCGGAAAAATAATTCGGGATGAAGTCGCACCAGCCGCCCTGGCCGCCGGCGCGCGACGCGCCGCCGAAGAACAGCGCCGCGTGGCGCACGTGGGGCCGGCACTCGGGATCGAAATAGCCATACTTGCGCATGGCGAGGATCTGCGCCACCTGGACGTCGTGAAAGCCCCGGCATTCCTGCGACAGCGCGTGCAGCAGGGTGGGCGGTTCGCCGACGCCGGTCGGGACGACGATCATGTCGCCGTCGCGGACGTGGTTGAGGGCGTCGAAGGCGCTGCCGCGTTTGGCGCGATACATCTCCTGCATGGTCGTCTCCTGTATCGTTTTTGTTGGTGAAACATGCACTCCGGCAGCTTAACAGCGTGGCGCAGGAAACTGACGCGCACCTGACGCAGCCTTGATTCACAGCGGCGCGCCGACACCGCGCAGTGCGGCCGATAATGGAACGACGAGGAGCGAGCGATCATGGAACCGACACGACATTTACTGGCTGCATGCTTAACGTTGGCCTGGCTAGCCACGGCCCACGCGCAAAACGCGGCCACGCAGCACCAGACCCAGCGGACGGAGCAGGCGAACCGCGACGCGACCGTGGCCGACGAAGCAAGCACGGCCAAGCCCGCGCGCACGGCGCCGCCGGCCACGCTGAGCTATGGCCCCGTGCTGAACCCGCGCGCGCAGCAGGGCGCGGACGCCGTCCGCAAGGACCCGGCCGAGGTGCACGACGAAGCGGATACGCTGACCCGCGAGGCCCCGCCGCCGCAGGGGAAGCAGGATAAGCAACTCACCGACAAACAGCTCGAGGAACTGCGCCGCCGCGCCGCGCGCCGCCACCAGGCCTGGCAGGGAGAGGGGCCGATGGCGCCGCGCCCGCTGCGGTCCGGGGAGACGGCGCCCGCGACCGCAGCCGTTCCGATCCCGCCGCCGCTGCCGGCGCCGCAGCCGACCGTGCCCAGCACCAGCGTCATCCGCGGCTGCCAGGGCATCGTCTGCACGGATGGGGCCGGCAATACGTTCAATGCGGGCGGTAATGCCGGCGTCAGCAGCACCGGCCGTGCGTGCACACGAAACGGCACCACCGTCACATGTTTTTGACGTGCCGGCCAAAACCCCGCTAGAATCCGCTGATTGACGTTTACGTAAACGTTAAGACTATATCCAGCAGACCAACGAAGGGGAGACAGAATGCAGATCCAGAATAACGTGTTCATCGTGACGGGCGGCGCTTCGGGCCTGGGCGCGGCCACCGCGCGCACCATCGTGGAAGCGGGCGGCAAGGTCGTGCTGGCCGACGTGCAGCAGGAAGCCGGCGCGGCGCTGGCCGCTGAACTGGGCGCGGGGGCGCGTTTCGTCAAATGCGACGTGACGTCGGAAGCGGATGGCCAGGCCGTCGTGGCGGCGGCCCTGGAACTGGGCAGCTTGCGCGGCCTCGTCAACTGCGCCGGCGTCGCGCCGGCCATCAAGACGGTCGGCAAGGACGGCCCGCACCCGCTGGACGCATTCCAGCGCGCCATCAACATCAACCTCGTCGGCACCTTCAACATGTGCCGCCTGGCGGCCGATGCGATGGGCAAGGAAGAGGGACTGGAACACGGCGAGCGCGGCGTCATCATCAACACGGCGTCCGTCGCCGCGTTCGACGGCCAGATCGGCCAGGCCGCGTATGGCGCGTCGAAGGCGGGCGTGGCCGGCATGACCCTGCCGATGGCGCGCGACCTGTCGCGCAGCGGGATCCGCGTGATGACGATCGCACCGGGCATCTTCGAGACGCCGATGCTGATGGGCATGCCGCAGGAAGTGCGCGATTCGCTGGGCAAGATGGTGCCGTTCCCCCCGCGCCTCGGCATGCCGCGCGAGTACGCGCACCTGGCGAAGGCCATCATCGAAAACGTCATGCTGAACGGCGAGACGATCCGCCTGGATGGCGCCATCCGCATGCAGCCGAAGTGAGCGCTTGAGCAATTTCCTGTACGATGCCCTCTGGTATTCCCGGAGAAATCGTATGACCAAGAAGTTGCTCGTCCCGAAGTCGCTTACCCTCCTTTTGGGCGGTGTATTGATCGCCGCCCAGAACCCCGTCGCCGCGTTCGCCCAGGACGCCTCGGCGCTGCAGCGGGCCCCCGAGGCCGCCAGCGGCTACAGCGAGAAGGCCGGCTGGACGGCGCGCAAGTACATGGTGGCGGCCGCGAATCCGCTGGCCGTCGAGGCGGGCTACGAGATGCTGAAGCAGGGCGGCACGGCGATCGACGCGGCCATCGCGACGCAGCTGGTGCTCACGCTCGTCGAGCCGCAATCGTCGGGCATCGGCGGCGGCGCGTTCCTGATGTATTACGACGGCAAGAAGGTGCAGGCGTTCGACGGCCGCGAGACGGCGCCGTCGAAGGCGGACGAGCATCTGTTCCAGCATGCGGACGGCACGCCGATGTCGCGTGCCGAGGGCATCGTGGGCGGCCGGTCGACGGGCGCGCCGGGCGTGCTGCGCATGCTGGCGCTCGCGCACCGCCAGCACGGCAAGCTGGCGTGGAAGACGTTGTTCCAGCCGGCGATCCGCCTGTCGGAACAAGGCTTCGCCGTCAGCCCGCGCCTGAACAGCCTCTTGGCCGGGGACCGGTACCTCCGCAACGACCCGGCGGCGCGCGCGTACTTCTATGCGCCGGACGGCAAGCCGTGGCCCGTCGGGCACGTGCTGAAGAATCCCGAACTGGCGCGCACCCTGCGCGAACTGGCCGCCGGCGGCGCCGAGGTCTTTTACACGGGCCGCATCGCGCGCGACATCGAGGCGAAAGTCAAAAGCCACCCGACGAATCCGGGCCTCCTCACCGCGGCCGACATCGCGGCCTATCGACCCAAGCTGCGCGAGCCGGTCTGCAACGACTACCGCGCGTACACGGTGTGCGGCATGCCGCCGCCGTCGTCGGGCGGCATCGCCGTGGCGCAGATGCTCGGCATGTTCGAGACGCGCGACATGAAGGCGCTGGCGCCCGCGAACGGCATCCCCGGCGCGGACGCCGTGCACGTGTTCTCGGAAGTGGGCCGCCTCGCGTACGCGGACCGCGACCGCTACGCCGCCGACACGGACTTCGTCCCGCTGCCGGGCCGCGGCGTTCCCGCACTGCTCGACAAGGCCTATCTCGAACAGCGCGCCAGCCTCATCAAGCAGCGCTCGATGGGCAAGGCGCAAGCCGGCCACCCGCCGGGCGTGGAGATGGCCTGGAACTGGGGCCTGGACAATTCGATCGAGGCGCATTCGACGTCGCACATCGTCGCGGTCGATCCGTACGGCGCCGGCCTGTCGATGACGACGAGCGTCGAGGACGCGTTTGGTTCGCGCAAGATGGTCGACGGATTCATCCTAAACACCCAGCTGACCGACTTCTCGTTCTATTCGCGCGACGCGAACGGCCCCATCGCCAACCGCGTCGAACCGGGCAAGCGCCCGCGCAGCGCGATGAGCCCCACGATCGTGTTCGACAAGAAGAGCGGGCGTTTCGTGGAAGCGGTCGGCTCGCCGGGCGGTCCCCTGATCATCAACTACGTGGCCAAGGTCCTCGTCGGCACGCTCGACTGGGGCCTCGACATGCAGCAGGCCATTTCTCTGCCAAACTTCGGCAGCCGCAACGGCCCGACCGAGCTGGAGGCCGGACGCTTCCCGTTATCCGAAGTGAAGGCGCTCGAGGCGCGCGGCCACAACGTGCGCGTGTTCGAGCAGACGTCCGGCCTGCAGGGCATCGCGCGCATGGAGATCCACGGCGTGCCGTTGTGGTTCGGCGGCGCCGACCCGCGCCGCGAAGGTGTGGCAAAAGGAGAGTAGGGTGGGCGGCCCTCCGCCCACGCGGACGCGAGCCAGGTCGCCAGCGCCGCCAGGTCCACCGGCTTGGTCAGGTGATGATCGAACCCGGCCGCGCGCGTGCGCTCGCGGTCGGCCTGCTGGCCCCAGCCCGTGAGGGCGACGATGCGCACGTGCGCATGGCCTTCGGCGCGGATGGCGCGCGCGACGTCGAAGCCGTCCATCTCCGGCATGCCCAGGTCGAGCAGCACGACGCTCGGCGCGAACCCGGGCAGCGCCGCCAGCGCGGCCGGACCGCCGTACACGGCCCGCGCCCGCACCCCGTGCGCGTCCAGCAGCAGGGCCAGCGTGTCGGCCGCGTCCGCGTTGTCGTCCACGACGAGGATGCGGTGGCCGGCCAGTGCCGCGCGCGTCGTCTCCCCCGACCCGGTGTCGCCGTCCGGCGCGGCGTCGTGCAGCAGCGGCAGGCGCACGACGAATTCGCTGCCGCAGCCCGGGCCCGCGCTGTGCGCCTCCACGGTCCCGTCGTGCATCTCGACGAGCTTGCGCACGATCGCGAGGCCGATGCCCAGGCCGTCGCCGTCGCCCCGGTTGCCCAGGTGCGGCTGCGCGAACATGTCGAACACGTGGGGCAGTTGCGCGGCCGGGATGCCGCGGCCGTTGTCGCGCACCCGCAGCGCGACGGCGGCCCCTTCGCGCCGGGCGAGCAGTTCGATGCGGCCGCCCGTGCCGGCGCTGCCGTCGGTATATTTGGCGGCGTTGTTGATCAGGTTCGTGAGCACCTGGGTCAGGCGCACGGCGTCGCCGTGCACGACGAGGGACGCGTCCGGCACCGTCACGTCGAGAAGGTGGCCGGCGCGTTCGACCTGCGGCCGGCTCGCCTCGACGGCGTCGCGCACGATGTCGGCCAGGGCCAGCGCGCGCCGGTCCAGTTCGATCTTGCCGCGCGAGATGCGCGCGATCTCCATCAGGTCGTCGACCAGCTTGACGATCTGCCGCACCTGGCGCTCGACGATGCCGGTGAGCCGGTCCGCCGCGTCCCGGCTGTCGGCGCGGCGCATCAGCTGGATCGCGTTGCTGATCGGCGCGAGCGGATTGCGCAGCTCGTGCGCCAGCGTGGCGAGGAATTCGTCCTTGCGCCGGTCCGCTTCCTTGAGCGCCTGCTCGGCGCGCACGCGCTCGATCGCGGCCCACGTGCGTTCGGCCGCTTCGCGCACGAGGTTCACTTCGGCCGCGTTCCAGTGCCGCGGCGCCGCGTGGTGCACGCAGAACACGCCGGCGACGCGCCCGCCGGAATACAGCCCGACGCCCACGTGGGACGCGATGCCGACGCTGATCCAGCCGGCGCGCGTGGTGCTGTCCGTGAGCGCGTCGCGCGCCGTGTCCTCGACGACGAAGGGCTCGCCCCGTTCGAACGCGGCGAGCGCGCGCGCGCCCAGCGCGGGCATCGGATACGTGCCGGCCAGCGACGCGACGCCTTCCACGTGGTCGCGCCGGATGTGGACCCGGCCGTCCTCGAATTCGCCGATCAGCACGCGGCTCGCGCCCAGGTGCGCGGCCACCATGCGCGTGGCCGTCGCCTCGATCGCGTCGGCATCGTCCAGCGAGCGCATCGCGTCGGACAGGCGCAGCAGGAAGGCGGCCCGTTCCTCGCTCTCGCGCAGGCGCGCTTCCAGCATGCGCCGCCCGGTCGTGTCGCGCGAAACGCCCACGACCTGCTCGACCGACCCATCCTCGGCCAGCACCGGACCCCAGCGGAACTGGAAATAGGCGCTCGTGCCGGTGGGACTCGTGAAATAGACCTCGTCCTGGATGGTGACGCCCGTGCGGAAGATGGTGTCGAGGTGGCCGTCCAGGCGCGCGGCCAGGTCCGACGGGAAGTCCAGGTCGGCGAAGCTGCGGCCGACCAGCGCCCCGGCCGCCATCCCGTACAGTTCTTCCATCGCGCGGTTGACGTACACGAAGCGGTGCGAGCGGTCGAACGCGTAGACGAAGTCGGGCAGGGCATCGAGCGTCGTCGCGACGAAGCGCGACTGGCGCATCAGCTCCACGTGGGTGGCCTCGCGCTCGGCCTGCGCCTGCGCGCGCTCGACGGCGGCCCAGGTGCGCTCGGCCGTCTCCTGCATCACGGCCAGGTCGGCGTCGCTCCATGCGCGTGGCCGGCCGTGGTGCGCGAACAGGATGGCGACGAGGCGGCCGTCCTTCACGAGCGGCACGTCGGTCACGGCGGCGGCGCCGAGCACGGCATGCGCCGCGCGCGCGGCGGCGTCCAGGCCGGGGTCGGTCTGCACGTCCGGCCGCACGACGGGCCGCCCGGTGCGCAGCGCGGCCAGCAGGCCCGGACCGTAGTCGGCGTAGCGCATCTTTCTGCCGAACGCGGACGCGCTCGTGCCGTCGGCATGGGTGACGATCACGTGTTCGCCGTCGCCGCAGTCGGCCGCGTAGCCGATCCGGTCGACGCCCAGATGCGCGCGCAGCACGCGCGCCGCTTCCTCTTGGATGCGGCGCGGATCGGCCAGCGGGCGCAGCGTATCGTTCAGGCGCAGCAGGAAAGCCTCGCGCCGCGCGTCGTCGCGCCGTGCCGCATGGCTGCGGTGGCGTTCGATCGCGCCGGCCGCCGTGCGTGCGAGCAGGTCGAGCAGGCCGCTGCCGTCCGCCGGCGGCCGCGCCAGGGCGAGGCGCAGCGTGCCCAGTTCGGTGCCGTCGTGGGCGACCAGGGGCAGTGCGTACGGCGCATCCGTCGCCGCGGCCCGTGCGATGGGTACGACGTCGTTGCGGTAGCCGGCGGCCGCGCCGTGCGTGCGGTGGGCCACGATGGCGCGTCCGGCGTCCGGTCCGGCGGCCAGTTCGATGCGGCCGCAGGCGGCGCCCGCCAGCGCGCAGGCGCGGTTCAGCACGGGCGCCAGCGCCGCGGCCAGGTCGGCCTGGCCGGGCGGCGCCACGTGCAGTTCGAGCAGGGGACGCAGGATGGCGGGACTGGACAGCAGCGCGGCTTCGACCATGCCGCCGGCACGCGTTTCGACGTGATGGCGCAGCGTGGCGAGACCGCGGTCGATGTCGCCGGCCGGGCGCGCATCGTCCAGCGCCTTCACGACGCGGTGTGCGGCGGCCGCGAAGGACGACAGTTCCGCCAGCAGGCGCGCATCCTCGGCATCGAAGTGCCGCTCCGGATCGTGGGCGATGACCCACACGGTGCCGATCGGCTGGTCGTCGATCGCCCAGGGCACGAGCAGGCATTCGAGCAGGGCGGGACCTTCGCAGCGCAGCGAGGCGAAGCGGCGCGCCGGTCCGTCGAACAGCAGCGTCGTATTGCGTTCGATGACGACGCCGCACGGGCTGTCCCCGCGCGGCACGGCGCCGCCGAGCGCGGCCGCGTGCGCGCCGGCCATCGCGTGCCAGCGGAACACGTCGCCGTCCGCGCCGGGCTCCAGGATGCTGACGCCGGCCGTGCCGGCGCGGCACAGCTGCAGCGCGAGTTCGGCGAGCCGCTGCAATACGCCGCGCGGATGGGTCACGAGCTCCTGGCTGAGCAGCGTGAGGGCGCGGCTCTCCGCGCGGTGATCGGGCGCACGCACCGGGCGGCGTGCGAGTTCGTGCGTGATCAAGACTTCGTCGAGGGGGACCTCGACGTTGCCCGTGTCGTTATGCGTCATGTCTTCTCGTCCGTTGTTATGCCGGGCAGACTCTGCGCGGCTGAGCCGCGAACGGGAAGAATAGGGCCGGATCGTTTGGCAGGGCAAGCGAAAGATGAGTTTTCGTGAGAATTCGGTCAGCCAGTGTTGCCGATCCGACGATTCGAGTTCCTCATGGAAAATCTTTACTTGCCGACAGGCACTTCGTGATCGCCCAGCAGCAGCTTGTCGGGCGTGATGGGCGTCGTGCGCAGGCGCTTGCCCGTGGCGTGGAACACGGCGTTGGCGACGGCCGCCGCCACGCCCACGATGCCGATCTCGCCGACGCCCTTGGCACCGAGCTGCTTGCTGACGATGCGGTCTTCCTCGTCCGCGAAGATCACGTCGATGGCGTGGATGTCCTTGTTGACCGCGACGTGGTACTCGGCGTAGTTATGGTTCATGAAGCGCCCGAGGCGATGGTCCGTGAACGTCTCTTCGTGCAGCGCCTGGCTGATGCCCCACACGACGGCGCCGCTGACCTGGCTCGCGGCCGTCTTCGCATTGATGATGCGCCCGGCCGCGACGGCGGACACTGCCCGCGTCACGCGCACCATGCCGAGCCGCTCGTTCACGCGCACCTCGACGAACACGGCCGAGTGCACGGCGCGCGCAAACTTGCGCTGCTTGAGCATCTGCGGCGTCATGAGGTATTTTTCCTCGATGCGGTCGCGCCCCGCCCGCGCCAGCAGGTCGGTGAGCGGGATGCCCTGGTCCGGTTGCCCGCGCGGGTGGATGCAGCCGTCGTCGAATTCGACGTCCTTGACCTTCAGGCCCTTGAACGCGGGTTCCTTCTGCGCCAGTTTCAGCAGCGAGGCCTTCAGCTTGTCGCAGGCGCCGGCCACGCCGCCGCCCACCGTCGTCACGTGCGAGGAGCCGCCTTCCACCGGCGCCAGCGGCAGGGTGGAATCGCCCAGCTGGAACGTGACCCGTTCGAGCGGCAGGCCGAGGCGCTCGGCCGCGATCATCGCCATCACGGTGTACGTACCGGTGCCGATGTCGGACGCGGCGCTCGACACGACGAGGCGCCCGTCCGCATGCAGCACGGCCGACACGCGCGCGATCATCACGAGCGAATCCCAGATGCCCGTCGCCATGCCCCAGCCGATCAACTCGTCGCCGTCGCGCATCGAACGGGGCTCGACGGGCCGGTCCTTCCAGCCGAAGCGTTCCGCGCCGAGCCGGTAGCACTGGCGCAGTTCCTTGCTGGAGAACGGCTTGTCCTCCAGGTGGTTGTGTTCCGCGTAGTTCTTCAATCGGAAGTCGAGCGGATCCATGCGCAGTTCGTACGCCAGTTCGTCCATCGCGACTTCCAGCGCGTGCACGCCGTGGGCGGCACCCGGGGCGCGCATGTCGATGGGCGTCGCGCGGTCCTGTTCGACGAGCCGGTAGCCGAGGTGGATGTTGTCGCAGGCGTACATCTGCCCGGACCAGTTGACGACCACCTCCACGTAGTCTTCCAGGCGCGACGTCTCCTGGATCGCCTCGTGCCACACGGCCTGCAGCTTGCCGTCCCGGTCCGCCGCCAGTTTTATCTTGTGCCACGTCTCGGGCCGGTGGCCGAAGCTGAACATCTGCTGGCGCGTGAGCACGACGCGCACGGAGCGCTTCAGTTTCAGCGCGCCCATCACGGCCAGCGGCAGCTGGTATTGCGGACGCAGGCCGGACCCGAACGCGCCGCCCACGTACGGGTTGCGCACCGTGACCTTGTGCTTCGAAAGCCCGAACACGTGCGACACGTACCAGCGGCTGTTCTGCGAACTCTGGGTCTTGTCGTAGATGGTCAGGTGCCCATCCTCGCCGTAGACGACGGTGGACGCGAACATCTCCATCGGGTTGTGGTGCTCGACGGCGTTGTAGTACTCCGCCTCGATTTTCACGGATGCCGCGGCGAACGCCCCGTCCGCGTCGCCCTTGCTGCCTGGCGGCGTGAAGCCCGCCTTCATCGGGCGCGGTGCATACGCCCTGTTCAAGGTCGCCAGCAGGTTCGTGTCGTGTTCCTCGATGTCGTACGTGACGCGCACGAGGCTGGCCGCATGGCGCGCAGCCTCGAACGTCTCGGCCACGACGAGCGCCACCGGCTGGTCGCTCCAGAACACGCGGCTTGAAAACAACGGGCGGAACGGCGAGCCGCCGGGCGCCGTCATGTCCTTGTAGGCGAGGTCGTTGCCGCGCATCTTCGGCCGGTTCTCGTGCGTGATCACGTCGATCACGCCGGGCACGCCCAGCGCGGCCTCGCTGTCGATGGCCTTGATGCGGCCGCGCGCGACGGTGCCGCTGACGACGACGCCGTATGCCAGGTCCGGCGCCGGGATCTCGGCCGCGTAGTGCGCCGCGCCCGTCACCTTGGCGCGGCCGTCGATGCGCGACACGGCCATGCCGCTGTGCACGCGGCCCGTGCCGTCGGGGGCCGTCGGCGTGCGCAGGTCGGGGATCAGGTCGGTCATTGCTTGTCTCCCTTCCTTGCCGCTGCGGTCAACGCCTGGACGATGGCGTTCCTCGCCAGCGGTAGCTTGAAATCGTTCTGGCCGTAGCCGCGCGCGCCGCGCAGGATGCGCTCCGCGGCCTGCTCGAACGCGGTGTCGCCGACGGGCCGCCCGACGAGCAGCTCTTCCGCTTCCTCGACCCGCCACGGCTTGTGCGCGACGCCGCCCAGCGCGATGCGGGCCGCGCGCACGGTGCCGTCCGCGGCGATATCGAGCGCGGCCGCCACGGACACGAGCGCGAACGCGTACGACAGCCGGTCGCGCACCTTCACGTAGTCGAAGCGCCGCGCGAAGCGGCGCGCGTCGGGCAAGGCGATGTGCGTGACCAGTTCACCGGGCTGCAGGGTGCTGTCCACGTCCGGCGTGTCGCCCGGCAGGCGGTGGAAGTCGGCGAAGGGAATCGTGCGCTCGCCGTGCGCGGCGCGCACGTGCACGGTCGCGTCGAGCGCGCGCAGGGCCACGCACATGTCGGACGGATGCGTGGCGATGCAGTGCGCGCTCGTGCCGAGGATCGCGAGCTGGCGGTTGATGCCGGCCTTGGCGGGGCAGCCCGTGCCCGGCTCGCGCTTGTTGCACGGCGTGCCCACGTCGTAGAAATACACGCAGCGGGTGCGCTGCAGCAGGTTGCCGCCGTTCGTCGCCATGTTGCGCAGCTGGGGCGAGGCGCCGGCCAGGATCGCGGCGGCCAGCAGCGGATAGCGCTCGCGCACGAGCGGGTGATACGCCGTGTCCGCGTTGCGGGCGAGGGCGCCCAGGCGCAGGCCGGCGCCGTCTTCCTCGATGGCGTCGAGGCCCGCGATCGGGTTGATGTCGACGAGGCCCGAGGGCGCCATCACGCCCTCCTTCATGAGGTCGAGCAGGTTGGTGCCGCCGGCGACCGGTCGCGCGCCCGGCGCGGCGAGGGCGGCCAGCGCCGCGTCGACGTCGGCGGGCTGCGTGAAGGCGAACGGCGTCATGGCGCGATCCCCATCACGTCGCACACGGCCCGCGCGATCTGCGGGTAGGCGCCGCAGCGGCACACGTTCCCGCTCATCAGTTCGCGCACGTCGTCCACCGTGTGCGCCTGGCCCTCGGCAAGGAGGCCCGCCGCCGAACAGATCTGGCCCGGCGTGCAGTAGCCGCACTGGAAGGCATCGTGGTCGATGAACGCCTGCTGCAGCGGATGCAGCGTGTCGCCATCGGCCAGGCCCTCGATCGTCGTGACCTCGTGGCCGTTCTGCATGACGGCGAGCGTGAGGCAGCTATTGATGCGGCGGCCGTCCAGCAGCACCGTGCAGGCGCCGCACTGGCCGTGGTCGCAGCCTTTCTTGGTGCCGGTGAGGCCGGCCCGTTCGCGCAGCAGGTCGAGCAGCGTCACCGTGGATTCGACGTCGAATGCGCGGTCCTGTCCGTTGATGCGCAGGCGGATGGGGTACTGCCGGTAAGCGTCCATGGCCGTCCTTGTCGAGGCAAAGGCCACACCATACGGGCCGGGGCGCGGACATTCGGTTCGCTCACACACATAGTCTGATTAATCTGGCAACGCAGTGTGTCATTTGTGCAGCAGTCGGCATCGTTTTTGCATAAAAAGTGAATTCTCATCAATTATTTCGAAGTAGAATGTTTTCAAAGTTTTACAACGGCACGGGGTGTAACCGTAATGCAACGCTTGTGGCGTCGGTGCGCCCCACCGTCCAGGCAAGGATGCTCATGCTCAGTCAACAAGATCTCGCAGAAGAAGCACGACTCCAGGCCTTGCATGCGCTGGGGTTGCTCGATACGCCCCGCGAAGACCGGTTCGACCGGTTCACCCGTCTCGCCCTGGCCGCGTTCGACGTTCCCATCGCGCTCGTGTCGCTCGTCGACCGCGAGCGCCAGTGGTTCAAGTCGCATGCGGGCCTCGATTACCGCGAAACGCCGCGCCCGCTCGCGTTCTGCAGCCACGCCATCGCCCTCGACGACATGCTGGTCGTGCCCGACACGCTGGCCGACGAACGCTTCGCCGCGCATCCGCACGTGACGGGCGCGCCGGGCATCCGTTTCTACGCCGGCCGGCCGCTGCACAGCGTGGACGGCCAGCCGCTCGGCACCCTGTGCATCATCGACAGGCGTCCCCGCACGTTCGGCGACGCCGACCGGCGCATGCTGTGCGACCTCGCGCAACTGGTGCAGGACGAATTGAACCGCGACGTGCTGGTCGCCGCGCGCACGCGCGAACTGCAGGACAAGAACGCCACCCTCGAACTGACGATGCGCCTGCGCGAGACGGCCGAGCAGGCCTTGCGCCAGAAGCAGGAATTGCTCGACGCGGTGCTGGAAACGGTGGACGTGGGCGTGGTCGCCTGCGACGCCGACGGCCACCTGATGCTGTTCAACCGCGCGGCGCGCGCCTTCCACGGCCTCGACGCGGACAGCGCCTTGCCGCAGGCCGACTGGCCGGCCCGTTACGATTTATATGGCGAGGATGGCGTCACGCCGCTGGCGCCGGACACCGTCCCGCTCGTGCGCGCGCTGCGCGGCGAGCGCGTGATCGACGCCGGCATGACGATCCACGTGCCGGGCGAAGCGCCGCGCCGCCTGCTGGCGAGCGGCCGCGCGCTGCACGGCACGGCCGGCGAGCCGCTGGGCGCCGTCGTCGCGATGAAGGACGTGACGGAACTGGACGCGTCGCGCGCGCGCCTGGCCGAGAGCGGCGAATGGCTGCGCACCATCGCCGACAACGTCCCCGCATTGATCGCCTACGTCGACACGGACCTGCGCTACCGCTTCGCCAACGAGCGCTATCGCGAATGGTTCGGCGTGAAGACGGCCGACATGATCGGCAAGACGGTGCCTGACGCGATGGGCGAGGCGTTCTACGGGCCGCGGCGCGAGGCGCTGGAGCGCTGCCTGCGCGGACACGCGTCGCACCTCGAGATCGAGGAACAGCGGCGCGGCCGCACGCGCGTCGTCAGCTCCACGTATCTGCCGCACATCCGCGACGGCATCGTGCAGGGCATCTATGTGCTGTCGACGGATGCGACGTCCGCGCGCGAATACGAGCGCCAGCTGCACGCGCTCGCCCATTCCGATCACCTGACGGGCCTGCCGAACCGGCGCAGCTACGAGGAGCGCTGCGCGCAGGCCGTCGCGCGCGCGCGCCGCGGCGCCACGCCGCTGGCGCTGGCCTATCTCGACGTCGACCACTTCAAGCACATCAACGACAGCCTCGGCCACGCGGTGGGCGACGCCGTGCTGCGCGAGTTCGCGCGCCGCCTCGGCGCCACGGTGCGCAGCACCGACACGGTGGCGCGCCTGGCCGGCGACGAATTCGTCATCGTGCTGGAACAGGTCGGCTCGCCGCTGGAATGCGAACGCATCGCGTCCAAGCTGCTCGACGCGATCCGTGCGCCGTTCGTGCTGGACGGGCACACGCTGACGGTCACGAGCAGCATCGGCATCGCGTGGAGCGCGCGGCCGGAGCAGGCCGCGCTGGCCCATGCGGCGGACGACGGGTTGTACCGGTCCAAGCACGCGGGGCGCGATACGGTGTCGGTGCTCGTCGCGGGCAACTGACCGCCACCTTTTTACAAAATCTTTACGGGCCCACCAGTACGATACCAGCCACGATCATTGCTGGAGAACCTGGTTGGACACGCAGAACAAGAACATCGCCGGCCTCGCGCTGGCCGCCGTCGGCATCGTGTACGGCGACATCGGCACGAGCCCCCTGTATTCGCTGAAGACCGTCTTCGATCCCGCGCACGGACTGCCCCTCACGCCGGCCAACCTGGTCGGCGTCGTGTCGCTGATCTTCTGGGGCCTGTCCGTCATCGTCTCGTTCAAGTACGTGACGCTCGTGCTGCGCGCCGACAACCGCGGCGAGGGCGGCATCATGGCGCTGCTGGCGCTCGCGCTGGGCGCCGTCGGCGACCGCCGGCGCCTGCACGTCGCGCTGCTCTTGATCGGGGTCTTCGGCGCCTCGCTGTTCTACGGCGACAGCGTGATCACGCCCGCGATCTCGGTGCTGTCGGCGGTCGAGGGTCTCGAAGTCGCGACCCCGGCACTGAGCGCCTGGGTCGTGCCGCTGACGATCGTCATCCTCGTCTGCCTGTACGCGGCGCAGCGCCACGGCACGGCCGGCATCGGCCGCTGGTTCGGGCCCGTCATGCTCGTGTGGTTCGCGGCGCTGGCGGCGATGGGCGTGCTGAACATCGTGCGCAGTCCCGGCATCCTCGTCGCGCTCAATCCGTGGCACGCCGTGCGCTTCTTCCTCGACAACCGCGGCATCGCCTTCCTCGCGCTGGGCGCGATCGTGCTGGCCTTCACCGGTGCCGAGGCGCTGTACGCCGACATGGGCCATTTCGGCCGCAAGCCGATCCGGCTCGCCTGGTTTGCCGTCGCCTTTCCGGCGCTCGCGCTGAATTATCTCGGACAGGGCGGGCTGCTGCTGGCGCGGCCGGACGCGATCGCCAATCCGTTCTACCAGCAGCTGGGCAGCTGGAGCGTCTACCCGCTCGTCGTGCTGTCCACCATCGCCACCGTCATCGCGTCGCAGGCGACGATCTCCGGCACGTTCTCGATGACGAAGGAAGCGATCGCGCTCGGCTTCCTGCCGCGCATGCGCACCGTGCACACGTCGGAACGCGAGATCGGCCAGGTCTACCTGCCCGTCATCAACTGGCTGCAACTGATCGCCGTGGTGCTGGCCGTCGTCGGGTTCGGTTCGTCCGACGCGCTGGCGTCCGCCTACGGCATCGCGGTCACGGCGACGATGCTGGCGACCACGGTCCTGACCTACTTCGTGATCCGCTACCGCTGGCGCATGAACTGGCTGCTGTGCCTGGGCGCGACCGGTTTCTTCCTCGTGATCGACGCGGCGTTCTTTTCGGCGAACGTCCTCAAGATCCTGCACGGCGGCTGGTTCCCGCTGACCCTGGGCGTGCTGCTGTTCACGCTGATGCTCACGTGGCGCCGCGGCCGCGCACAGATGTTCGAGAACCTGCAGAAGCATGCGATCCCGCTCGACGCGTTCCTCGAATCATTGTTCATCGCGCCGCCGACGCGGGTGGCCGGCACGGCCATCTTCCTGCGCGGCGAAAGCGATGGCGTGCCCCATGCGATGCTGCACAACCTGTTGCATAACAAGGTATTGCACGAGCGCGTCGTGTTCCTGACCGTGCACATCGCCGACGAACCGTATGTCGACGCGGCGTCCCGCATCCGCATCACCGGTCTTGGACACGGCTGCCACCAGGTCGACGTGCGGTTCGGTTTCAAGGACGAACCGGACATCCCGGGCGTCCTCGACCGGTGCGCGGCGCACGGCCTCGCATTCGACATGATGCAGACCTCGTTCTTCGTCGCGCGCCAGACCGTGATCTCGACGCCGGGCGGGGGCATGGCGCCGTGGCGCGAACACCTGTTCGTCGCGATGCAGCGCAACGCCCGCGACGCCGCCGACTATTACCGCATTCCCACCAATCGGGTCATCGAACTGGGCACGCAGGTGGAAATCTAGCGGCGCCGCCCGTGCGAAAGTGGACGGCGGCCGCCGACGCGGATAAGCTGGAGGCGGAGGGATGCCGCACCATGCACGATGCCGACCACAGCGCCGCCGACCACGACGGACACGGATTGTCCGCGCTCGACGGCCAGCGCCGCCCGCTGGTCGCGCTGGCCGTCGGGCTGCTCGTCGCCTTTTGCCTGCTGCTGGCCGGCCTGCAGGGCTGGAGCGCGTGGCATGCCTACGAAGCCGTCCGGGAGGGCAGCCGCGTCGCCACGACCAACATGGCGCGCGCGCTCGCGTCGCATGCGGAGACGTCGATCAGGCTGGGCGATGCCGTGCTGGCCGAGATGGTCGAGCGCATCGAGCACGATGGCCTGGGCCCGGCCGCCACGGCGCGCCTGACGGGACGGCTGCGCGAGCTCACGCGCAACGCCGGCGAACTGCACGGCCTGTTCGTGTACGGGCCGGACGGCAAGTGGCTGACGTCGTCGCTGCCGCGCCCCATGCAGGGCAATAATTTCGACCGCGAATACTTCCAGTTCAACCTGCTGCACGGCGGGCACGGCACGCACGTGGGCGTGCCCGTGCGCAGCCGCTCCACCGGCGCGTGGATCCTGCCGCTGTCGCGCCGCATCGAGGCGCCCGACGGCAGCTTCGCGGGCGTCGCGCTGGCCACGCTGAACCTCGGCTGGTTCGGCCGCTTCTACGACAGCTTCGACGTCGGGCAGAAGGGCACCATCCTGCTCGCGCTCGACAACGGCACCCTGATCTACCGCCGCCCGTTCCGCGACGACCAGGTCGGCATGGACATCCGCAGCGCCAGCATCTGGCAACGGGTCCAGCGCGACGGTTACGCCGGTTCGGTCGTGGAGGCGCCGCGCATCGACAATATCGAGCGCCTGTACAGCTACCGGCATGTGCAGGGCTTTCCGCTGTTCGTCGCCATCGGCGAGGCCACGGACGAGGTCTTCGCCGGATGGCGCCGGACCACGCTGCAGACCACCGTGATGGGCGCGGCGGCGATGATCCTGCTGGCGTGCGGCGGCGTGGTCCTCGTGCGCCAGATCCGCATCCGCGAGCGGCTCGAGGGCGACCTGCGCCGCGTGGGCGCCTCGCTCAAGCGCGACAACGCGTCGCTGCAGAGCCTGGCCGACAGCGACGCCTTGACGGGCCTGGCCAACCGCCGCCTGTTCGAGGACCGTCTCGTGAGCGAATACGAGCGCGCGCGCCGCAGCGGGGCGGCGTTCGCCCTCATCATGGCCGACGTCGACCATTTCAAGCAGTACAACGACCGCTACGGCCACCTGGCCGGCGACGACTGCCTGCGCCAGGTCGCCGGCGCCATCGAGCGCGGGACGCGCCGTCCGGCCGACCTGGCGGCGCGCTACGGCGGCGAGGAATTCGCCGTCATCCTCGCCGATACCGATCTCGCCGGCGCCAACGCGGTGGCCGACACGATCCGCGCGGCCGTGGCGGCCCTGGACCTGCCCCACGCGGGCAACCCGACCGGCCGCGTCACGCTCAGCATGGGCCTGTACGTGGGCCACCCGGCGCTGGCCGAGCGCAACGATCCGCTGGCCTGGGTCGACGTGGCCGACCGGCTGCTGTACGAAGCCAAGGACGGCGGCCGCGACCGCGTCGTCGCGCGCGAAGGGCACGAAGCGGCTGCGTGATGTCGTGCGCTGCGCGGCCATGAAAGGTCTACACTGGTGTGGAGGCCGCCTCGCGATCTGAATGCAAACCATGGAAGCGAACGACACATCGACCAAGCAAGGCAAGCGGACCCCGGTGCTCGACGACCAGCTGTGTTTCGCGCTGTACTCGACCGGTCTGGCGATGAACAAGGTGTACCGCAAGCTGCTGCGCAAACTGGACCTGACCTACCCGCAATACCTCGTCATGCTGGTGTTGTGGGAAAAGGACGAGCAGACGGTGTCCGAGATCGGCGCCCGGCTGTTCCTGGACTCGGCCACGCTGACACCGCTGCTCAAGCGGCTGGAAGCGGCCGGCCTGGTGAGCCGGACCCGGTCCGCCGCCGACGAACGGCAGGTCGTCGTGGCCCTGCGCCCCGCCGGCCGCGCGCTGGAGCAGGAAGCCGCCGCGATCTACGACGGCGTGCTGTGCGCCACCGGGTGTGCGCCGTCCGACCTGGCTGCGATCAAGGGGCAGCTTGACATGTTGCGCGGCAAGTTGGCTGACAATACGTAGTGGCGCGATTGCATCATGCATATCTTTAGTTACAGACGCTTACGTCCCGGCTGATGCGATATTGAACACGGACTGCTATCGTAACGGGTGGGATCCATGACGAAGAGGACATCCATGACTACCACCCATCTCGCATTGGCCGCCGGGCTGCTCGCCGCCGGCGCCGCCCAGGCGCAATTGCTGGACAATGCAGCGGCGGCGAAGGACTTGTCGGCCACCAGGGCGCTGTCCCCGCCGTTCGCGAACGTCCTGCCCGTCCAGCGCACGTACATGGGCAATGCGGCGGAAGCGGATGGCCTGCGCTACCAGGACAAGAGTGCATTCGGCGTCTACGTGTCCGATCCGAAACTGTTTGCGGGCGTCAACCTGTCGCCCTACTTCGCCATCGAGACGGGCTACGCGAACCTGTACACGCGCGGCTTCCACTTCGCCGATTACGCCCGTCCGGACGAGGTGAACGGCGCGCTCGGCACCAAGGGATCGAACAGCTACCTGGCGGCGCGGCTCAACGTGCCCGTCAACGACCAGTTCGCCGCCTACGGCAAGCTGGGCGTCGCCGTCAGCGACCGCGTGGCCCACGACAAGACCTACCGCAACACGGTGGCGGACACCGACGTGGGCCCGTACGTCGGCATGGGCGCGCGCTACAAGGTGAACGAGAAGGCATCCGTGTCGGCCGGGTACGAGCAGTACGGCAACAGCGCGAAGAAATGGGGCAGCGAGACGAACAACTCGGGGCTGCAGGCCAGGTTCAAGATGGGCTTTTGACGCTGTGTCACAATCACGGGCATGGAAAAACTGCTCTCCGAATTGATTCGCCTGTATCTGCTGCCGGACAGCCCGGCCGCGCACAACGGCCCCGGCCCGGCCGCGGACCTCGTCTCCGCCGCGGGTCTCACACGCGCCATCGCGATCCCGTTCCGCAAGGCGCCCGGCGCGGATTCCCTGCACTGGGAACGCCTGTGCACCGTCGCGAACGGCCTGCAGTCCGACTTCGGTTTCCCGGCCCCGGCCGTGAGTGTGGCCAGCACCGGCGGCTTCGTATTGTGGCTGTCGCTGGCGGCACCCGTGCCGGTCGCGGACGCGCGCCGCTTCGTCGCCGGCCTGGGCCGCTTGTGGCCGGACACGCTGCCGCCCGCGGACACCATCGGCGTGCCCGTGGAACTGCCGCCGTGCGCGAACACGGCGACGGGGACGTGGGCCGCGTTCATCCATCCGGGCATGGGTGCGTCGTTCGCGGACGAGTCCGGGCTCGACATGGCGCCGCCCGCGGCGGGGCAGGCCGCGTTCCTGGAAGGGCTGGACAGCATCGCGCCCGGCCAGTTCAGCGAGGCGCTGGCGCGGCTCGACGCGCCCGCGGCACCTGTCGCGGCACCTGTCGCGGCACCCGAGGTCCCACCCGCCGACGGCCTGCTGCTGAAGGACGCGACCCTGGAAGACATCGTGCGCGTCCTGCACGCACGCGGCATCGAACCCACGTTCCGCTTCAAGCTCGGGCAATGATCCGCGCCTTGCTGATCGGCGCCGCCGCCGCTGTCGCCCTGAACGCGCAGGCCGCCAATCCGATCGTCAAGGGCTGGTACGCCGACCCGGAAATCCGCATCTATGGCGACACGTACTGGATCTATCCGACGTATTCCGCCGACGCCGGCAAGCCGGCCAGGCCATCCGTCTTCACGCCGGCCCAGCAGCGCATGCGCGCCCGCGCCGACCTGGTCTGGGCGCCGTTCCTGAAGCAGACCTTCCTCGACTCGTTCTCGTCGCGCGACCTCGTGCACTGGACGCGGCACGAGCGCGTGCTCGACGTCGCCGACGTGGCCTGGGCCGCGTACGCGGTGTGGGCGCCGTCGGCCATCGCGCATGGCGGCAAGTACTATTTGTTCTTCGGCGCGAACGACATCAAGAGCGACGACCAGCAGGGCGGCATCGGCGTGGCCGTCGGCGACCGTCCCGAAGGCCCGTTCCGCGATGCGCTCGGCAAGCCGCTGATCGGCCGGATCCACAACGGCGCGCAGCCGATCGACCAGATGGTGTTCAAGGACGACGACGGCCAGGCATACATGGTCTACGGCGGCTGGAAGCACGCCAACGTCGTCAAACTCGCGCCGGACCTGCTGAGCGTCGTGCCGTTCCCGGACGGGACGACGTTCAAGGAAATCACGCCCGATCCGGACTACGTGGAAGGCCCGTTCATGGCCAAGCGCAAGGGGGTGTACTACTTCATGTGGTCGGAAGGGGAGTGGACGGGGCCGGACTACCGCGTCGCGTATGCGATGGGCCCGTCGCCGTTCGGCCCCTTCAAGCGTATCGGCACGATCCTCGCGCAGGACGGCCGTATCGCGCGCGGCGCGGGCCACCATTCGATCGTCAACGTGCCCGGCACCGACGAGTGGTACATCGCCTACCACCGCCGCCCGCTGGGCGAGACGGACGGCAACCATCGCGAGCTCGCCGTCGAGCGCCTCTACTTCAACGACGACGGCACGATCCGGCCCGTGGTCATGACGAACGAGGGCGTCGCCCCGCGGCCGGTGCGCTGATCACGGCGCCAGGTAGGCCGCCAGTTCGTCCGGCGTCCCCTTCGGAAACGCCGCCTTCAAATAATCGAGGAAG
>CBIHRX010000085.1:0-21304 GCA_966212555.1 uncultured Massilia sp. | reverse complement strand
TTGGGAAATTGACTAAAAAAAAGGGCGCCACGGGGGCGCCCTGAAGTGATATCGAGAGTAAGTAAGTCGAGGCCGTGCTGGTGGCCACCACGCCACCGCACGAGCACCCATCGTAACGCGCCGCAGCATGCCGCGCCCATCATTTATTCGCCATTTGCTATCGGTTTTGGATATAGCGTCGGCGGCACCGGCGCGGCCGGCGCGGCCCATTCCCGGCATGGGCGCCGGCCCGGTGTACAATCCCCTGTTCCAGGAACACCTGCACGGCCGCAATCCGCGCCACTGCCGGGTTCCGGAACCGATCGTGCATCGACTACGAGCTGACATGGCCACCACCGGGACACCACAACGCCGCCACGCGGACCACGACCGCAGCGCCCGACGCGCGCGGACGGCCTTTGGCGCGCCCCCGCTGGCGCCATCCCCGACGGCACCGCCGCCCGGCCACAAGCCGGCGCGCCCGGCGCCCACAAGCCGCACGCAGGCCGCCCCGACCCGCGCGAGCGCTGCGCAACGCAACCGTACCGCCCTGCCCGGCCCGGCCGCATTCCCGCCGGGATGACGCCGCACACGCCGCCGGCAACCACCTCAACTTCCAAGATCCAGAACAACATGCAGACCCACTCGACAGAAGCAGACAACGGCCTCCCCCTCGACATGATCATCTTCGGCGGCATGGGCGACCTTGCCATGCGCAAGCTGCTGCCGGCCCTGTACATGGCCTTCCTGCACGGCAATCTGCCGTCGACGACGCGCATCCTGTCCACCGGCCGCCAGGACTTCAACCGCGAAGCCTATCTTGCCCACATCGAAGCGAACTCGCGCTCGTTCATCGCGGCCAGCAACTTCAACGAGAAGACCTGGGACGGCTTCCTCAAACTGCTCGAGTACGTCCGCCTGGACGTGCAGGCCGCGCCGGACTTCTCGGCCCTCGCGCAGGCGTCGCGCGCCGGCGCCCAGCGCGTGTTCTACCTGTCGACGGCCCCGTCGCTGTTCACGACCATCTGCGACAAGCTGGCGGCCAGCAACCTGGTCGACGCCAATGCCCGCGTCGTGCTGGAAAAGCCGCTGGGCACGGACCTCGCGTCCGCGATCGCCATCAACGAAGACGTCGGCCGCCACTTCGCCGAATCGCAGATCTACCGCATCGACCACTACCTGGGCAAGGAAACCGTGCAGAACCTGATGGTGCTGCGCTTCGGCAACTCGATCCTGGAACCGCTGTGGCGCGCACCGAACATTTCCAGCGTGCAGATCACGGTGGCCGAGGAAGTGGGCGTCGGCAGCCGCGCCGGCTTCTACGACGGCGCCGGCGCGATGCGCGACATGGTCCAGAACCACCTGCTGCAGCTGCTGTGCATCGTCGCGATGGAGCCGCCGACCTCACTGTCGCCGGACGCCGTGCGCGACGAAAAACTGAAGGTGCTGCGCTCGCTGCGCCGCCTGTCGCTGGCCGACATCGCCCGTGACACGATACGCGGCCAGTACATCCGCGGCGTCTCCGGCAACCAGGAAGTGCCCGGCTACCACGAAGAGAAGAACGTCCCGCCGGAGAGCAAGACGGAAACCTTCGTCGCCCTGCGCGCCTTCATCGACACGTGGCGCTGGTCCAAGGTGCCGTTCTACCTGCGCACCGGCAAGCGCATGGCGCGCCGCTCGTCGAAGATCGTCGTCGAGTTCGCGAACCCGCCGTTCCCCCTGTTCCCGCAAACCGCGGGCGCCGTCGCCAACCGCCTCGTCATCGAACTGCAGCCGGAAGAAGCGATCAAGCTGCAGATCATGGCCAAGCAGCCCGGCAGCGGCATGGAGATGCAGCAGGTCGCGCTGAACCTCGACCTGCAGTCCGCGTTCCAGCAGCGCCGCGCCGAGGCGTACGAGCGCCTGCTGATCGACGTCGTGCGCGGCCGCCTCACCCACTTCATGCGCCGCGACGAACTGGAAGCGGCATGGGAATGGGCCGACCCGATCATCGAAGGCTGGCAGACCCTGGACGAGAAGCCGCATCCGTACGCGGCCGGCTCGTGGGGTCCGGCGGAGTCGTTCGCGCTGCTCGCGCGCGACGGCCACAGCTGGGTCGAGTAAGCGCCGTACCCGGGCGGCGGACAGTGCGCCGCCGCCTGTGTAAATCGTGCACAATAGCCCGCTGGCATCGTGCACGCTTCCCTGCTTAATGCGGCGCAAACCCGGGCAAGATTCCAGTCCCGAGCGATTGGAGCCCGGGGTCAGGTGGCGTAGAGTGCGATGTCTTCCACTCTGACCTCGGACGAATCGACATGCAGGCAAGCAACTGGAACACCGCGATGGGCGCGCTCGGTGCGCAAGCCCTCAAGAACATGGACCGCAGCCGCAAGGCGCGCGGCGACATGCTGGAACGCGTGGGCTACGGCCCGCAGCAGACGCCGTCGACGGTCCTGCACACGGAGCCCGGCCTGAACGTGCGCCGCTACGGCGCGCCGGCCGACATCACCGCCAACGGCGGTCCGGCCGTGCTGATCGTGCCGGCCCCCATCAAGCGCCCCTACATCTGGGACCTGGCGCCCGACGTCAGCGTCGTGCGGCGCTTCCTCGAGCGTGGCTACCGCGTCTACCTGGCCGAATGGGTCGCACTGCCCGACACGCACGACCACTTCGGCCTGGACGACTACGGCGACCACCTGCTGGCCGCCTGCCGCCGCGCCATCGCGGCCGACGGCGGGCCGGAGCAGGTCGTCGTGGCCGGCCACTCGCTGGGCGGCATCCTGGCCGCCATCCACAGCTGCCTGCATCCGGAGGCCGTGCGTGCCACGATCCTGCTGGAATCGCCGCTGCACTTCACGCCCGCATCGAGCTGCTTCGCGCGCCTGATCGACGCGACGCCGCACGCGCGTCCCATCGCGGACACGTTCCGCCAGGTGCCGGGCGTCTTCCTCAACATGATGAGCGCGATGGCCGAGCCGCAGGCATTCCAATGGGAGCGCTGGACGGACCGCATGCTGTCGATGACGGACCCGCAAGCCCTCGTCACGCACATGCGCGTGGAACGCTGGACGCACGACGAATTCCCGCTGCCGGGCCGGCTGTTCACGGAAATCGTGGAGTCGCTGTACCGCCACGACGCGTTCATGCAGGGCAAGCTCGCACTCGGCAACCGCACGATCGGCCCGCGCGACCTCACGTCGCCGCTGCTTTCCGTCGTCGACCCGCGCAGCAAGCTGATTCCGCCCGACGCGCTGGTCCCGTTCCACGAGGCGACGGCCAGCCCGCGCAAGAAGCTGCTGCACTACGAGGGCGATGTCGGCGTCAACCTGCAGCACGTGGGCGTGCTGGTGGGGCGCAGCGCCCATGCGCGCCTGTGGCCGCAGGTCTTCGATTGGCTGGACGGCGACGCAGCGTAAATCGTAGGCACGGGGTGCCCACCCTACGGCATGCTGGACGGGAACGACGTTCCCGCCTCGTAATCACACCCGCTCGATCGCCACCGCGATGCCCTGCCCCACGCCGATGCACATCGTGCACAGTGCAAACCGCCCGCCGGTCCGCTGCAGCTGGTAAGTGGCCGCGGTAACGAGCCGCGCCCCGCTCATCCCGAGCGGATGGCCGAGGGCGATCGCGCCGCCGTTCGGGTTCACGCGCGGATCGTCGTCGCGCAGGCCCAGCAATCGCAGCACGGCCAGGCCCTGCGCCGCGAACGCCTCGTTCAACTCGATCACGTCGAACTGGTCCAGCGTCATGCCCGTCTGCGCCAGCAGCTTGCGCACGGCGGGCGCGGGGCCGATGCCCATCACGCGCGGCGCCACGCCGGCCGTCGCCATGCCGACGATGCGGGCGCGCGGCGTCAAGCCGTACTGCGTCGCCGCCTCCGCGTTCGCCAGCAGCAGCGCGCACGCGCCGTCGTTCACGCCCGATGCGTTGCCGGCCGTGACCGTGCCGTCCGGCCGCACGACGGGTTTCAGCTTCGCCAACGCCTCCAGGCTCGTCGCGCGCGGATGCTCGTCCTTGGCGAAGCGGACCGGATCGCCTTTCTTCTGGGGGATCAGCACCGGCACGATCTCCTGCTCGAACGTGCCGTCCTCCTGCGCACGGGCCGCCTTCGCCTGGCTCGCCAGCGCGAACGCATCCTGGTCCGCGCGCGAGATGCCGTAGTCGTCCGCCACGTTCTCGGCCGTCTCCGGCATCGCATCCGTGCCGTACAGCTTGTGCATCAGCGGGTTCGGGAAGCGCCAGCCGATCGTCGTGTCGTAGATAGTCGCGTTGCGCGCAAAGGCGGATTCGGCCTTGCCCATCACGAACGGTGCGCGGGTCATGGACTCCACGCCGCCCGCAATCATCAGGCGTGCCTCGCCCGAGCGGATCGCGCGCGCGGCCGTGCCGACGGCGTCCAGGCCGGAGCCGCACAGGCGGTTCACGGTGGATCCCGGCACGGCCGGGGGCAGGCCCGCCAGCAGCGCGGCCATGCGCGCCACGTTGCGGTTGTCCTCGCCGGCCTGGTTGGCGCAGCCGTAGATGACGTCGTCGATGGCGGACCAGTCGACGTCCGGATTGCGGCGCATGAGTTCGCGAATGGGGATCGCGCCCAGGTCGTCCGCGCGCACGTCCTTCAATGCGCCGCCGTAGCGGCCGATGGGGGTGCGGATGGCGTCGACGATGAATGCGTCGGTCATGGTCGTTCTCCTGTTATTCGGTGGGCGCCAGCAGCGGCGCGGCGGTGACGGCCTGCAGGTCGGCCAGGGTGAGACCGGGCGCCATCTCGAGCACGCGCAGGCCCCGCGGCGTGACGTCCAGCACGGCCAGGTCGGTGTAGATACGGCTGACGCAGCCGATACCCGTCAGCGGATACGCGCAGCGCTCGACGATCTTGCTTTCTCCCGTCTTGGTCTGGTGTTCCATCATGACGAACACCTGCTTGGCGCCGATCGCGAGGTCCATGGCGCCGCCGACGGCGGGAATCGCGTCCGGCGCGCCCGTGTGCCAGTTGGCGAGGTCGCCCGTGTGCGACACCTGGAAGGCGCCCAGCACGCAGATGTCCAGGTGGCCGCCGCGCATCATCGCGAACGAGTCCGCGTGATGGAAGTACGCGCCGCCCGTCAGCAGCGTGACCGGCTGCTTGCCGGCGTTGATCAGGTCTTCGTCTTCCTCGCCCGGCGCGGGCGCGGGGCCCATGCCCAGCAGGCCGTTCTCGCTGTGCAGGAAGATTTCCTTTTCGGACGGCAGGTAGTTGGCGACTTTCGTGGGCAAGCCGATGCCCAGGTTGACGTAGGCGCCTTCCGGGATGTCCTGCGCCACGCGCTGCGCCATCCGGTCGCGGGTATAACGAGTGCTCATGCTGCCTCCTTCACGACACGCTGGACGAAGATGCCGGGGGTGACGATCACTTCCGGATCGAGCGCGCCGAGCGGCACGATCTCCGCGACCTGCGCGATGGTGGTGGCCGCGGCCATGGCCATGATCGGTCCGAAGTTGCGCGCCGTCTTGCGGTACACGAGATTGCCCCAGCGGTCGCCGCGCAGCGCCTTGATCAGCGCGAAATCGGCGTGGATCGGCGTCTCGAATACATAGTGCCTGCCGTCGATGACGCGGGTCTCCTTGCCTTCGGCCAGCAGCGTGCCGTAGCCGGTGGGCGTGAAAAAGCCGCCGATGCCGGCGCCGGCCGCGCGGATGCGTTCGGCCAAGTTGCCCTGCGGCGTCAGTTCCAGCTCGATCCCGCCGGCGCGGTACAGCGCGTCGAAATGCCAGGAATCGGCCTGGCGCGGAAACGAGCACACGATCTTGCGCACGCGCTTTTCCTTGATGAGGGCGGCCAGGCCCGTATCGCCGTTGCCGGCATTGTTGTTCACGATGGTCAGCTCGCGGGCGCCGTGGGCGATCAGCGCGTCGATGAGGGCGGACGGCATGCCCGCATTGCCGAATCCGCCGATCATGACGGTCGCGCCGTCGTGGATGCCGGCCACGGCCCGCTCCAGCGAGTCACAGGTTTTGTCGATCATGGGTTGTCACCTTGGCGTTGATGTGCGATTATCGAACACTTGCTCGTCTACCGCACAAAAAGTGTACGCCCGCGCCGCGCTGTCCGTCAAGCGCTTCCTGTCATCGATTAGAATGCCGGCATGTCATCCACACCCGAAACCCCAGCCGCCCCGCTCACCATCGCGGAAGAAATCGATGCCCTCGCCGATCCCGACTTCATGACGTCGCTGGCGCGCGGCCTCGCCGTGCTGCGCGCCTTTGCCGACACGCGCAAGCCGCAGACCATCGCCCAGATCAGCCAGCAGACGGGCATCCCGCGCGCGGCCGTGCGCCGCTGCCTGCACACGCTGCGGCAGCTCGGCTACGTCGACGCGGAACTGAACAATTTCAGCCTGCGGCCGAAGGTGCTGACCCTGGGGTATTCGTATCTGTCGTCCACGCCCCTGACGGCCGCGGCCCAGCCCTGCCTGAACGGCGTCAGCAAGGCGCTGGGCGAATCGAGCTCGCTCGCCGTGCTGGAGGAAGACCAGGTGCTGTACGTGGCGCGCGCGGCGACGTCGCGCGTGATGTCGGTGTCGCTGTCCGCCGGCAGCCGCCTGCCCGCGTATTGCAGCTCGCTGGGCCGGATCCTGCTCGCGCACCTGCCGCCGGACGAGCTGGACGCCTACCTGGCGCGCACCACCCTGACGCCGATGACGGAACGCACGGTGACGGATCCGGACCAGCTGCGCGGCATCCTCGCGCAGGTGCGCCGCGACGGCTATGCCGTCAACGACGAGGAACTGGAACTGGGATTGCGTTCGATCGCCGTGCCGGTGCGCGGCGCGTCGGGACGCGTGCTGGCGGCGCTGAACGTGGGTGCGCACGCGGCGCGCGTGACGCCGGAGCGCATGGTGGAAGAATTCCTGCCGGTGCTGCGCCAGGGCGCGCAGGAACTGGCGATGCTGCTGCCCTGACGCGGGACGGAATCAGAATCCGTCGACGGCGGCTTCGTAGTGCGTGACGACGGGCGCGCCGTCGAAGCAGTGGCCGACGAGGCGGCGCCATTCCTGGAAATCGTCGCTCGCGCGGAAGTGGACCATGTGGTCCTCGACCGTGTTCCAGTCCACCAGCAGGCGGTACGCAAGCGGGTTCTCCACGCCGCGCTGCAGGCGCATCCCCGTACAGCCGCGCGCCCGCTCGAACAGCGGCGCCGCGGCGCGCACGCCCGCCTCGAATTGTTCTTCCATGCCGGCCTTGATGAGGATCTCCGCGCTTTCGACGACCATATGCTTCCTTTCGGTGATTGAGGGATGCGGGCGATTATGCCACCGCGCGCGCCGTCTCGATGGCGTTGAAGCTGAACGGCGCCATCGGCAGCTCGGCATTGGTCGGCAAGCCGCGCGCGACCTCCAGCATCACCCCGCGCAGCCAGATGTGACACGGGTCGTTCTCCTGGAAGCGGTGCCATTGCAGGCATTCCGCGAGCGGGGGCAGGTCATACGGCAGCGGCAGCACGCGGATCGGCAGCCGGCGCGCGCACGCGAGCGCGAGGCGCGTGTGCATCGTCGCGACGAGGTCCGTGCCGACGAGCGCCGTCGCCATGCTGCAGAAATCGCTCGTCGTCACGCGGATGCGGCGCTTGACGCCCTGTGCCAGCAGCAGCAGCTCCTCCATCGTCGGCGAACGCGGACGGCCCAGCATCGGCGCGATGTGCGCCAGGCGTTCGTACGTGGCGGCGTCGAGGACGTCGCCGACCTGCGTGTTGCCCTCCCAGATCACGGCGCAGTAATGGTCTTCGAACAGCGTGCGCTGCGGATGCTCGGGGTCGAGGAAGCGGCGCGGGATGATGAGGAAATCGTTCTCGCCGCGGCGCAGCTTTTCGGCCGCGTCGTCCGCCAGCGGCACCAGCTCCAGGGTCATGTTGGGCGCATCGCGCAGCACGCGCGCCACGACCTGGTTCAGGAATACCTCGGTCGCGTAGTCGGACACCATGATCTTCATGCACCGCGTCTCGCGCGCCGGGTCGAACGTCACGCGGATGCCGACCGTCGCATGCACGTGCAGGATCAGGTCGCGCACGGGCCCGACGAGCTGGCGGCCCAGCACCGTCAGCTCCATGTTGCGGCCGACCGCGGCCAGTAAATCGTCTTCGAAGAATTCGCGCAGGCGCGCCAGCATGCCGCTCATCGCGGACTGGCTGACGTTCACGCGCGCCGCCGCGCGGGTGATGTTCCGTTCCTCCAGCAGCGCGTCGAGCGCCAGCAGCAGGTTCAGGTCCAGGCGGTTGAAACGCATCGGTTGTCTCCTTGTTATCTTGTGGCCCGTGTGGCCTTTTTATCCTTTACTTTAGGGAGTTTTCACGCGGCTGTCACGTACGAAGGCCAGCAAGGGTGCCGCCAGCGCATCGTCGCCGCTGTTGATCGCAACCACCTGGCTCAGGTGGTTGTGGTTCGCGATGACCTTGACGCGCGGCCGGAAACCGTGGCGCGTGACGAGCCGCGCAAACAGCTCGCCGGCCTGCGCCTGCATCTGGATCGGGTCCAGTTCCGCGTACGTGATCGCCAGGGGAAACGGCGCCGCGTCGACCAGTTCCACCGTCGACATCGCGCGGTAGCTGGCGAAATCCGTGCCGAAGTATGCTTCGTTGCGCGGATCCGGCGTCGCGATGCCCAGCTGCGCCCGCGCCAGGAATTCCAGTTCCGCGTTGTACACGCCCGACGCGAGGAACGCCCCCGCGATCTTCAGGCCTTCGGGCGGATGGAAGCGCGTCAGGAGCGTCGCCGCCGCCACGTGCGCCGCGCCGGCCGATTCGCCCGCGAGCACGATGCGGTCCGGATCGCCGCCGTATTCCTCGACATTGGCGCGTGCCCACGCCAGCACGGACGCCGCGTCCTCGGCGCCGGCCGGCCAACGGTGCCGCGGCCCGAGGCGGTAGTTCGGCAGCACGGCCACGACGCCGTGCCGCGAAAAATAATGGCCGACGGCTTCCCGGTCCGCCTTGTCGCCGCGGATGAAGCCCCCGCCGTGCAGGAACACGGCGACGGGCGCCGGTCCCGCCGCGCCGACGGCCGGGTACACGTCCAGCCGGTGGCGCTCGTCGGCGCCATAGACGATGTCGCGCACCGGTGCAGCGCCGCGCGGCATGTCGGCCAGCAGCGGCGCGTACAACGCCTTCGCGGCCGGCGGATCGATCACGGGGCCCGCCGCGCGCACCGCGCGCAAGATCTCCTCATGCTTGTCGGTCAATGTCATCTCCGCTCCTTACAGCCCGGCCAGCGCCGGATCCTTGTGGAAGCGCCCGTCCTTCATGACGGCGCGCAGCCGCTTGCGGTCCTGCAGGATCGTCACGTCGGCCGTCGGATCGCCGTCGACGAGCAGCAGGTCCGCGAGGAAGCCGGGCTTCACCTGCCCCAGCTCGTCGCCCATGCCCATCAACTCGCCGCCGAGGAGCGTCGCGGCGGACAGCGCCTCTTCCGGCGTATAGCCCAGCAGGTTCACGAACAGTTCGAGGTCGCGCGCGTTGCGGCCGTTCGGGTTGAACGGGAAACCGTAGTCGCCGCCGGGCAGCACGCGCAGGCCGCGCCGGCGCAGTTCCGGCACGAGCTTCCTCTGCAGTTCCAATACCTCGGCCGCGCTCTTCTTCATGTGGCTCATGTCGAAGTGCGGCGGCGGCGCCGCGTCCAGCGTGGCCTGGATGATGCCGATGGCGGGCGCGATGAAGACCTCGTCGCGCCGCGCCTCCAGCATGTCCAGCGCTTCCTCGTCCGCGTACGTGCAGTGGTACAGCACGCGGAAGCCGGCGCGCAGGCCCATCTTGACGGCGCTTGATGCCTGCGCGTGGCACGCGAGCCACACGCCGGATTCGCGCGCCTGTTCGCCGGCGGCGTCGGCCTCTTCTTGCGTGTACATCAGCTGCTGCGACGCGCCGGGCTTCAGCGCATCCTCGCCGGACAGCAGGAACTTGACCGACTTGGCGCCGATGGACGCGCAATCCTTCACGAAGGCGCGCACGGCGTCGGGCCCGCGGCCATGCTCCGCGACTTTGCCCGGATCGAGTTCCTCGATGGTCGGCGGCTCGCGCTCGATCGACGAGGCAACGAGGCGCGGTCCCGGCATGCCGCCGCTCGTGATGAAGGTGTTCAGCACCGTCTCGACCGTCTTGCTCAGCGCACCCGCCGAATAGGCGCTCGTGAAGCCGTGGTCGAGCAGGATGCGCGCGTTGCGGGCCGTCGTCAGCACGAGATCTTCGGGCGGCAGCGCCATGCCGGGCACGAAGCGCTCGACGGAGCTGGGCCACGACAAATGCGCATGCGCCTCCACGAGGCCCGGCATCAGCGTGCCGCCCTGGCCGTCGATGACGCGGTCGCCCGCGAGCGCCGCGATGCCGCGCGCGCCGTCCGCCACCTCGGCGATGCGGTTGCCGTCCACGCGTACCGCGCCGGTCCCCGGGCGCAACTGGCTGCCGTCGAAGATCCTTACGTTGTCAAAAATGATACCGCCCATGTGTGTCTCCCTGTTTTCAATCATGCCGCGCGGCCGTTCGCCTGCGCGATCTTCCCGAGCACCCGCGCGCTCGGCTTGACGGTGCGTTTCATCGTCGCCCGGTCGACCCCGATCAGCCCGTAGTGCGGGCCGTAACCGAAGATCCACTCGAAGTTGTCGAGCAGCGACCAGTGGATGTAGCTCTTCACGGGTATCCCATCCTTCAGGCAGTTCGCGACGCCGCTCACGGCCGTGCGGATGTACGCGATGCGCTGGGTGTCGTCGTCCGTCGACAAGCCGTTCTCCGTCACGTAGACCGGCACCTTCACGTGCTGCGCCGTGTAGCGGATCGTCGCTTCCAGCGCCTCGGGGTAGTACTCCATGTGCGCCGACGTGAACCTGGCATCCTTGGGCGGCGGCCGCACGCCGTCGGGCCCGATCAGTTCGCGCGTATAGGTCTGCACGCCGATGAAATCGCCGTGTTCGGAAATCGCCCGGAACCACGGTTCGTACGCGATGGCGCGCTTGCGGGCCACCATCGCCTCGCCGCCGTCGACCGCCTGGTCGTCGGCGATCGCGATCGAAAAGCCGACGGGCAGCTGCGGGCGCACGGCCTTGATGGCCTGGTAGGCCGCCGCGTGGCCCTTCAGCAGCCCGGCCTCGATCTGGGTGAAGTCGCCGAAGATCCACGACGACCATTTGCCGGTGCCGGCCAGCTGGCCCGCCTTCGCCAGCATGGCCTTCATGCGCGGGTTGTCGGCCATGCCGGACAACGGGCCGGGAATGCCGAACAGCAGGCGCGGCAGGTTCGGTTCGTTGAACGTCGTCGCGTAGTCGATCAGGTCGCCGAGGTGGCGCGCCACCTTGTCGCAATAGCGGGCGAACAGCACGTCGGCGCCATCCGTTTCCCAGCCGCCGCGCGCCGCGAACCACGCGGGCGTGACGAAGTGGTTGAAGCTGACCATCGCCTTCACGTTGTGCCGGCGACAGGACAGCAGCACGTCGCGGTAGTGCTCCAGCGCCGCCACCGAGAACATGCCCTCGACCGGTTCCACGCGCGCCCACTCGATCGAGAAGCGGAACGTGTTCAGGCCGAGACTCGCCAGGGTCGCGATGTCCTGGTCGTACAGGCGGTAATGGTCGACGGAAGCGCCCGACGGTTCCTTGAATTCCGTCGGCTGGATGTTTTCCAGCAGCCAGGCGTCGCTCGCGACGTTGTCGCCTTCCGCCTGGTGGCCCGCGATGGCGGCGCCCCACAGGAAGCCTTTGGGGAACGGTCCGCGCGAGGTTGCGGCCCGTGCGGCGGCCGGCAGCAGCGCGGCGCCGGCCAGCGCGGTGCCCAGGCCCAGCAAGGTGCGGCGGCGTGCGTTGTAGTCCATGTTGTCTCCTTCGTTATGGTTAAGCGTAGGGTGGGCTCCCCGAGCCCACGCGTGACGTCCGAGTATCCCCAGCGTTGCGCGTGGGCGGAGGGCCGCCCACCCTACCGATTCATGACAGCGAATTCGTGAGGTTGGCCACGAGGTCGTACAGCGCAGGCCCGCTGTCCGCGACGCCGTACACGTAGTGATCGGGCCGGACGACGGCCGCATGGCAGCCGTGGCGCGCGAACCAGCGCGCGAGCACGCCATCCAGCTCGTCGGCCTGCATGCGGTGCGGTCCGCTCGAGAAGCCGGCGGCGTCGGACGGAATGCTGATCAACATCCCGAGCCGCTCCGCCAGCCTGAGGAGGCCGGGCGGCAGCTGCGCCGAGCGCAGCGCCGTCACGATGCGCCAGCCGGTGCCCGCCAGCTCGTCCAGCAACACCGGACCGGCCGGTCCGTTCACGCGCGGTTGCGGGAACAGCGTACCGGTGCCGGCGCGGCCGCCCGGTGCCAGCAGGCCGTCCATCAGGGGCGGGATGATGTCCTGGCGCGGCACCGTGCGGATGGTGCCGCCGGCCGCGTCGATCAGGGCGGCATCGCGCGCCCGGGCACGGGCGGGATCGCGCTCGCAGATCACGGTGCCGATCTCCTTGATGCGCGTCGTGAGCCGGCGCACGTGTTCGCGGCGCTCGACCGTGTAGGTGTCGAGCAGGCTGTCCGGCGCTTCGCCGCCCAGCACGGCCCGCAGCTTCCACGCGAGGTTGGCGACGTCGCGCACGCCCTGGCACATGCCCTGCCCCAGGAATGGCGGCTGCTGGTGCGCGGCGTCGCCCGCGATGAACACGCGGCCCACGCGCCACTCGCGCGCGACCAGTGCATGGAAGCGGTAGCTGGCCTGGCGCCACAGGGTCGCATCGTCCGGGCCGATCCACCGTTGCAGCACGCTCCACGCGCCCTCCTCCGTCGCCATGTACGCGGGATCCTCGCCCGGCAGCAGCGAGATCTCCCAGCGCCGGTGGTTGCCCGGTCCGATCACGTACGTGCACGGACGCGCCGGTTCGCAGTACTGCACGCTGGTCGCCGGCAGTTTGGCGAGGCCCTTGTCGTTGACCTGCACGTCGACGACGAGCCACGGTTCGTCGAACTCCAGGTCTTCCAGCGCGATGCCGACGGCCTCGCGCACGGAGCTCGACGCGCCGTCGCAACCGATCACGTAGCGGGCGCGCACGGTGCCCTCGTCGAAATGCACGGTTGCTCCTGCCGCATCCTGTTCGACGCCGGTGAAGCGGCGGCCCAGCACGACGTCGACGGCGGGCAGCGCCTGCACGTGGCGGCGCAGCGCCGCCTCCACGGGCGGCTGCGTGAACACCATGGACGGGGTGTAGCCCAGCGGGTATGGCGGTTCGACGGTGGCGAGGCGCTTGATCAGGCGCCCGTCGGCGCCGTAGTACTCGGACGGCGTGAACGGTTCGCAGTGCGGCGACACGGCATTCGCGAGCCCCAGGTTCTGGAACACGCGCATGATCTCGTGGTCGAGGGCGATGGCGCGCGGTTTCGGGTAGACCTCGTCGGTGCGGTCGACGACGAGCGTACGCACGCCGGCCTGGCCCAGCAGCGCGGCCGCGACGGCGCCCGACGGGCCGAAGCCGACGACGACGACGTCATACTCGCCGTTCATGGCTGTTCGTCCTCGATCGTGTTGACGAGCAGGCCCACGCCTTCGATCTCGACCTCGATCGTGTCCCCCGCCTTCATCCACACGGGCGGCGTGCGCGACTGGCCGACACCCGCCGGCGTGCCCATCGCGATCACGTCGCCCGGCTCCAGCGTCAGGCATTCCGTCAGCAGCGCGATGGTCTCGGCCACGTCCCAGATCATGTCCTTCGTGTTCGCGTCCTGCATGACCTGGCCGTTCAGGCGCGACTGGATGCGCAGGCCCACGCCGCCGGCCGGCAATTCGTCGGCGGAGACGAGCACGGGACCCAGCGCGCCCGTGCGGTCGAAGTTCTTCCCGATGGTCCACTGGGGCGTGCGCTTTTGATAATCGCGCACGGAGATGTCGTTGAAGCAGGCGTAGCCGAACACATGGTCCAGCGCATCCTCGCGCCTGACGTGGCGGGCGCGCTTGCCGATGACGACGGCCAGTTCGGCCTCGTAGTCGAATTTTTCCGACACGCGCGGACGCGGCGACGCTTCGCCGTGGGCCAGCAGCGACGTGGTCCCGCGCAGGAAGAACCATGGATAGACGGGCTTCTCGCGGCCGCTCTCGGCGGCGTGGTCGTAGTAGTTCAGGCCCAGGCAGACGGTCTTGCCGGGTTCCGGCACGACGGGCGCCAGCGCGACGGCGGCCAGCGGCTGGCGCGGCGCGGCCGAATCGAGTGCGCGGCGGCCGGCGGCCGCGAGGTCGATCCCGGCCGCAAGCGCGGCGCGCACGTCGGCCGGAACATCCGGTACGGCACGGTTGATATCGACGATGCTGTCGCCGTCGACGACGGCCAGGCGGTTTTCTTTACCGTTGCGGTAGGTGACGAATTTCACTGCTGCTCCTTATTGCTCGATGAAACGGATGGTTTTCTGCGCCTGCTTGATGCGGTCCGACGGCGGCTGCGAGACGCCCCACTGGTCGAAGCGGCCCGGCGGCCATTGCCAGTCGGACGGTCCGCCGGCCTGGTAGGTATCGTCGACCTGCAGCACGTCGGCCGTGTATTCGATGACGAAATCGTCCGGACCGACGAAATAGGCGAAGACGTTGTTGCCGGGTCCGTGGCGGCCGACGCCCCATTCGATGGGCCAGCCGGCGTCGCGCATGCGGCCCGCGCCGCGCATCACGGCGTCCAGCTCCGGCATCACGAAGGCGATATGGTTCAGCGTGTCCGCATTGCTGTCCGCCAGCGCGATGCTGTGGTGGTCGCTGTTGCAGCGCATGAAGGCCATGATCTTCGTGCGGTCGGACAGGCGGAATCCGAGGGCCTCTTCGTAGAAGCGCTGGGCAACGGCCACGTCCGCGCTGTTGAATACGACGTGCGTGATGCGGCTCGGGGCATCGTGGTGCGCGTGTTCGGTGTGACGCGCGTCGCCGTGCACGAAACGCAGGACGCGGCCCTGCGGGTCGGCGATGGTGACGGCCGTGCCGCCGCCCGGCTCGTCGACGCCGGCGGGCCCGGACAGCACGCGGCCGCCGGCGCCCGGCGTGCGCGCGGCGATCGCATCGAGATCGGCGCGCGACGCCACGCTGAACGTCACATTGCGCACATCGGGCTTGTGGCTGCGGTGGAGCGCGAGGATGTGGTGGAACGGGCCGGCGCCGCGCAGGAAGACGGCGTCTTGCGTCTTCACGACGGTCTGCAAACGCCAGGTATCGTTGTAGAAGCGCTCGGCGGCATCGAGGTCGGTGACGCCGATGGCAATGCTGCGCAACTGGCCGGCGGGGGATACGGGCATGTTGACTCCTTGTTAAAGCCCGAGGAAACGGGCCGCGTTATGGGTGACGAGTCGGGCGCGCACGTCCGCATCGCCGACTGCCGCGGCGATGCTGTCGACGGGGCGCGCGTCGTGGAAGGCGAACGGGTAATCCGTGCCGATCATCAGTTGCGACGCGCCGAAGCGGTCGAGCAGGTGGCGCAACGTGGGCGCGTCGAACACGAGGGTGTCGTAGAACAGCCTGCGCGCCTGCGCCGACGGGCTCTCCGGCATCGCATCGGCCAGCGCCGGGAAGACCCGGCGTGCCTGCTCGAGGCGCGGCAGCAGCGATGCGAGCGTGCCGCCGCCATGGCTGAACGCCATCTTCAGCGCCGGATGGCGGCCGACCAGGTTCGAGGTCAGCACGGAGGCCGCGGCCAGGCCCACGTCGGTCGGGTACGCCAGCGCGGGCAGCAGCTTGTCCGGGCCGACGAGGCGCTCGGCGCCGGCCGGCTTCAGCGCGTGCACGAACACGGCCACGCCCTTCTCGGCGCAGGCCGCGAAGAACGGCGCGAATTCCGGGCTGCCGACCGCCTTGCCGTTGATGTTGCTGCCCACTTCGACGGCCTTGAAGCCCAGCTTGTGCGCGACGTGATCCAGTTCCGCCAGCGCGAGGTCGAGATCCTGCAGCGGCACGGCGCCCATGCCGACGAGGCGCCCGCCGGACAGCGCGGCCATGTTCGCGATCTGTTCGTTCATGTAGCGCAGCAGCTGGGCCGCGGCGTCGGGTTCCATCCAGTACGACAACAGCTCCGGCATCGGCGAGATGGCCTGCACGGCAAGCCCCATCGGGTCCATGTCCTCGATGCGGCGGCTGGCGCTCCACGCGCGCTCGGACACGGTGCGGTACACGCTGCCCTGGATGACGACGTGGCGGTGGCAGGCATGCGCCGGCGCCATCGACGGCCAGTCGGGCGGCAGCCGGTTGCCCACGTAACGCGGCAGGTCGTGCGGGATCACGTGCGCATGCACGTCGATCCCGCAGGCGCAGCCGGGCGTGTGCGTCACGCTCATGCGGCCACCAGCCCCGCCGCGTTCACGCCCGCCGCGCAGATCGCTTCGTCCTGGGCACCCGTGCCGCCGCTGGCGCCCACGGCGCCCAGCAAGGTGCCGTCCGCCGCGCGGACCGCGACGGCGCCCGCCTGTGGAATGAACCGGCCCTGGCTGGACGATGCGAGGGCGTTGAAGAACACGGGATTGTCCTGCGCGCGCTGGTGCAGCACGCGGCTGGCGACGCCCATGCCGGCGGCCGCGTAGGCCTTGCCGATGGCGATGTCGACGCGCAGCGGCGTGGCGCCATCCTCGCGCTGCAGGGCGACGGTGTGGCCGGACGCGTCCAGCACGGCGACGGCCACCGGCGGCAAGCCGTCGGCACGCGCGGCCGCGACGGCGGCAGCGAGGATCGCGCTCGCCTGCGCCAGGGTGAGTGGATGGGATGGGTTCATGTTGCCTCCTTCAGGGATGGGTGGGCGCGCCGCGCGACGAGGGCGAAGCACAGCGTGGCGGCGGCGCCGACCAGCACGGCCAGCAGCGCCTGGCCGCCGAAGCCGGCGCGCATCGCGACCGAGCCGGCCAGCGCGGGACCGATCGCGGAACCGGTCATCATCATCGCGGGCGTCGATGCCAGCGCGCGGCCGCTCGGATCCAGCCGGGCGATCAGGCCGAACAGAAAGGTGTGGGTAAAGATCAGCACGGCCGGGTAGACGGCGCCGGCCAGCGCATACGGCAGGAAGCCGGCGGACAGCGTGACGACCAGCGCCAGCGCGGCCTGCAGCGGCGCGGCGACGAGCGCCACCCGCAAAGGATTCAGGCGCTTCTGAAGCAGGCCGGCGACGGCCGCCGGCAGCAGGTTGACGAGGCCGCACGCGACGAGCAGGCCGTTCACCTTGTCCTGGCCGAAGCCGCGCAGCACGCCGATGCGGTCCAGCATGCTGAACGTGAGCGCCTGGTTCAGCGCCAGGCACGCCACGCCCAGGATCGCGCACCAGGCGGCGCGCGGCAGCGGTTCCGCGGACCGGGTGCGACCGCCGGCGACGACGTGCGGAAAACCGAGAGCGCACGCCAGCGCCGCGGTGCCCATCAGGCCCGCGAACACGAGGAACAGCGCCGGCCCGCCATGCGCCGCCACCGCCGGCGGCACGGCGCCATAAAAGATCACGGCGCCGATGCCCAGCGCCGTGCCGGCCATGGCGAACAGCCGGTGCGGATTGGCGCTGCGGCCGATGGTGCCGTGCGTGACCGACAGCGCAGTGCCCGTCGCAATGCCCGCCACGACGTGCAGCGGCACGAGCGCGCCGAAACCGGCCACCCGCGACGCGGCGAGGAACGCCAGCGCCGCCAATGCATAGCCGCCGAACGCGCAGGCGGCGCGCGGCAGCCTGTTATAGAACGGCGCCGCGACGAGGCTCGCGCCGACGGCACCCAGCAGGAATGCGGTGACGATCATGCCGGCGTGTTCCAGGTCGAAGCCGTAGTGCTGGGCGAGCGTGCCGACCCACACGGGCAGCGCGACCAGGTCGACCATGCCGGCGAAGTGGCAAAGCATGAGCGCGGCGCGGCCGCGGCCCGCCTCGGGGGTGGTGTGCATGGGATGTCTCCTCGCGTTTTCTTGTGTGAAAACGATAGCAGCGCATCCGGCCAACCCGAAGGCCAGAGTTTCGATAGGACGTATCAGCGAATCCGATCGATCGGCCGCCCGATCATCACCCGCGAACGTCGATAGCAGGTATCACGGAATACGGCTTTGGAATGGACGAGGTGCGTACCTATACTCGATTCGCCTGATTACAACAGGGCCGGAATGCCGGCCACACTAGGAGACAACATGCACGCACCCCGCACCACCTCGGCGATCGGTCCGCTGACGATCCTGTCCATGAGCCTCGCCGCGATCTGGAACCCGGCTTCCGCCCAGACCGGCGACAGCGGCGCCAGCCCCGAGGCCGTGGCGAAGATCGAGAAAGGCATCGAGACCGTCGTCGTCACGGCGCAGAAGCGCAGCCAGAGCATCAAGGAAGTCCCCGTCGCCATCACCGTCGTCAACGCCGCCCAGCTGGAGCGCGCCGGCGTCAAGGACATCGGCGACCTCGCCAAGACGGCCGCCTCGCTGGAATTCGGCGACCAGCAGACCGGCGGCGCGGGCGGCAGCGCGTCGATCCGCGGCATCGGCACCGCCGTGTTCACCCTGTCGGCCGAAAGCTCGGTCGGCGTCGTCGTGGACGGCGTGCCGCAGGGCGCCACCGCCAGTGGCCTCATGCTGGACATGGCCCGCGTCGAAGTGCTGCGCGGGCCGCAGGGCACGCTGTTCGGCAAGAACGCGTCCGCCGGCGTGCTGAACATGGCGACGCAGGCGCCGATCATCGGCGACCATGGCGGCAACGTGCAGGTGGAATTCAAGGGCGACCACGGCGCGGCCGTGCGCGCGACGGGCAACGTCCCGCTGAACGACATCTCGGCGCTGCGCATCTCGGGCAACGCGGAGCGCAACAAGGGTGTCTACCACAACGTGCTGACGGGCGAGGACAGCGTCACGGACAACGGCGGTGCGCGCATCCGCTACCTGCTCAAGCCGAACCGCGACATGGCCGTCAACCTGATCGCGGACGCGTCGAACACGCGCAGCGAGAACGCCGTCTTCTTCGCCCCGTCCGTCGCCTACGCCACCAACAAGGCGGGCGACCATCAGCCGGCGGCCGAATTCGCGGCCTGCGGCGTGACCGTCTCGAAGCGCAACAACCAGGTCTGCTCGGACGGCGACGAACTCACGCGCGCCCAGGTGCGCGGCTTCTCGGGCCAGGTCGACTGGACGCTCGCCGGCGGCAACACGCTGACGTCGATCACGGCGTACCGCACGCGCAAGCAGGGGCCGGACAGCGTCAACATCGGCATGTCGACGTCGTACGACAAGGTCTACAACCACGATCCGTACAAGAATGCGCGCCAGGTCTCGCAAGAGCTGCGCATCGCGTCGCCCGGCAAGCAGACGCTCGACTACGTGGCGGGCCTGTTCTATGCCGACTCCACCAACGACAAGAACGCCAACGTGCTGATCCAGCCGGATGCCGCGCTGCCGTCACCGCCGGTGCCCCGCTCGATCGCCACCAACAACCTGCAGCACGCGAACATGACGACGAAGGCGCTGTTCGGCCAGGCCACCTACCGCCTGACGGATGCCACCAGCGCCATCGCCGGCCTGCGCTACACCCGCGACAGCGTGTCGTCGCGCTTCACGCAGAGCAGCGTCGTGAGCTTCGACGGCTTCGCGCTGCCGGCCACCGTCAAGGCGGCCGGCGGCAGCGCCAGCCAGTCCAACGTGTCGGGCAAGCTGGGCCTGCAACACACGCTGTCGAAGGACGCGAACCTGTACGCCACCGTCAGCCGCGGCTACAAGGGTCCGCAGATCGACAACGACACGCCGGTCAACGCGGCCTCGGCCTCCGGCACGTTCGCGGGCTACATCGTCAAGCCGGAACTGCCGACGAGCGTGGAGATCGGCTCCAAGATGTCGTTCCTGAACCGCCGGCTGGACGTCGACGTGGCCGCGTTCCACACGAAGATCAAGGACTTCCAGGAGCAGAACTGCACGCTGACGGCCGTCGGCGCGCTGTCCTGCATCCCGCTGAACGTGCCGAGCGTGACGAGCAAGGGCATCGAGGCCGACGTCCGCGCGCGCCCGCTGCCGGAACTGCAGCTGGGCCTCTCCGTCGCGATGATCCTCGACACCGCGTATCCGGCCGGCTTCACCTTCGACAACGAGAACGTCGGCGGCCAGCGCCTCCTGTACTCGCCCCGCAACAAGGCGACCTTGAACGGCGACTACAGCTGGACGCTGCCGGGCGACTATGAACTCAAGCTGGGCGGCGACATCGTCTACAAGAGCCGCGTACGCTACTGCAACTCGCTCGATCCGGAATGCAGCTTCGGCGGCCACACGGTCGGCTCGTTGCGCGTCGCCCTGCGCTCGCCGGACGATCGCTGGGGCATCGAACTGTACGACCGCAACCTGGTCGACAAGCGCGTCCCGAACGCCATCATCTATCCGCTGCCCGGCAAGGGCGCCGGCTCCGGCTTCGCCTACAGCCTCGGCGAGAACTCGTTCCGCCGCGTCGGCGTGACCCTGGACTACCGGTTCTGACCATGGCGGCACGCATCCACACTGTGCGCCGCATCGCCTTCGCCGCGGCCCTCGCCTGCCTGTCCGCCCCGGCCTGGGCCGGCGACCCGGTCGCGGCCGGCTTCGACAACCCGCCAGCCAGCGCCCGTCCCCGCGTCTGGTGGCACTGGCTGAACGGGAACGTCACGAAGGACGGTATCGCGAAGGACATCGACTGGATGGCGCGGGCGGGCCTCGGCGGCCTGCAGCACTTCGACGCCGAGATGATGACGCCGCAGCTCGTGCCCAAGCGGCTGCCCTACATGGGTGCCGACTGGGCCGATGCGTTCCGCTTTGCCGCGCGGCTGGCGAAACGGCACGGGCTGGAATTCGGCATCGCCGCGTCGCCCGGCTGGAGCGAGACGGGCGGGCCATGGGTGCCGCCGGAAGACGGCATGAAAAAGCTCGTGTGGAGCGAGACGACCGTCGCCGGCGGCCAGCCGGTCACGCTGCCCGCCGCGCCGCGCACGACGGGGCCGTTCCAGGACCTGTTCGTCCAGCCGGACATCATGGGCCAGCGCCCCGCACCGGACAAGCTCGCGCGCGCGGGCGGCGACATCGCCGTGTTCGCGTATCCCGCCACGGCCGGCGCGCTGCCCGCACCGGCGATCCATGCCGGCGGCAAGGCCATCGAGGCGCGGAAGCTGGCAAAGGTCGGCGAACACGCCGTCGACCTGCCCGCACCCACGGCCGATCATCCGGTCGTCATCACGCTGGACTACCCGGCGCCGCAGACGGTCCGCTCCGCCACGATCTTCGCGCCGGGCGCCGCGTCGATGTTCGACGGCGCCGCGTACCGATCGGTGCTGGAAGCGAGCGACGACGGCGCGGCATGGCGCAAGGTGGCCGACCTGCCGCTGGCGCTGGTGCCGGCCAGCGCCGGCTTCGCGCCGGTGACGGCGCCGCACTACCGGGTCGTCGTCAG
>CBIHRX010000084.1:0-21426 GCA_966212555.1 uncultured Massilia sp. | reverse complement strand
TCCAGGTCGCCCGGCAGGTGGGCGGAGGATGCGCCCTTGTCCATCGCGGGGCCGACCATGTGCAGCGCGCGGATGCCGCTCGCGGCGAGTGCGTCGAGGGCGGCGTCCGTGTGGTCCGGGCCGCGCGCACCGTGGCAGGCGTCGACGATCGTCGTGATGCCGGCGTCCAGCGACGCGATGGCCGTCAGGTGCGTGGACAGGTACATGTCGCGCGGGCGGTAGTGCCGGCCCAGCGTCTCGGCGACGACGCCGATGTAGGCGAACAGGTCGTCCACGTCCGGCATCAGCCGGCGCAGGGCGCCCAGCCACGCGTGATGGTGGGCGTCGACGAGGCCGGGCAGCACGATGCAGCCGGTGGCGTCGACGATTTCGGCATCGCCGGCCGGCAGCGACGGCGCGATGGCGGCGATGCGGTCGCCGTCGACGAGCACGTCGCCGGTCGCGAGGTCGGGGACGGCGGCGTCCATCGTCACGATGGTGCCGTTCTTGAAGAGGATGGGGCGGGTCATGTCGGCTCCTTGGCAGGGCCGCGCAGGGAGCGCGCGGCGTCGGGGACAAGATAGGGCGCCGTCGATTTTTGATTAAGATGGTGGCGTGCAAATCATTTATGATGAAATTCAAAGGTGACCGATGGACGGGAGATTGCTGGCGGAGATGAGCGTGCTTGCGGCCGTCGTCGAGACGGGCAGTTTTACGCGCGCGGCGGACGTGCTCGGCTTGTCGGCGTCGGGCGTGAGCCGCTCGGTGGCGCGGCTGGAAGCGAAGATCGGCGTGCGGCTGCTGGAGCGTACGACGCGCGCGCTGCGCCTGACGGGCGAGGGCACGCGCCTGTACGAACTGGCGGCGCCGCACCTGTCGGGCATCGAGGAAGCGGCGGATGCGGTCGCGGGCGCGGCGGCGACCGTGCGCGGCGTGCTGCGCGTCAGCCTGAATCCGCTGTTCGTGCGCTACGTGCTGGCGCCCCGGTTGCCCGAATTCCTCGCGCGCCATCCGGAGCTGGAAATCAGGATGGTGCCGGTGCCGGATGCGGCCGACCTGGTGGCGGAAGGCATCGACGTCGCCGTGCGCTTCGGGCCGCAGCCGGCATCGAGCATGTCGTCGCGGCTGCTGCTGAACACACGCGTGCTGACGGTGGCGGCGCCCGCCTACCTGAAGCGCCACGGCCGGCCGAAGGTGCCGCAGGACCTGGCGGGGCATGAGTGCCTGCAGTACATCAATCCGCAGGACGGGCGCGTGTTCGACTGGGAATTCCATCGCGGGAAGGAGGTGCTCGTCGTCGAGACACGCGGCCGGCTGACACTGACGGACGGCGACGCCCTCGTGCGCGCGTGCGTGGCCGGCGCGGGCATCGCGCAGATGCTGGCGGTCGGCTTCGAATCCCTGCTCACGGACGGCGCCCTCGTCGACCTGTTCCCCGACTGGCCGGACGAGCGATTCCCCCTGTACGCGATCCGGCCGTCGCGGCGCCTGCCGCCGGCGGCTGTCGAAGCCTTCCTCGATTTCTGCTCCGAGATCTGCCGCGGCCACGCGTGACTGGTGCGTAGCGGGCAACACGGTGAGCTCGCCCGCGTGGCTTCTGGCGCGCGGGCTTCCTCTCTACGATGCATCCACGCCCGGCCCCGGGCCTCTTCCAGGAGACGAATGATGCTTACCGTAGATACCCCATTGCGCCCCGCCAGCCACGGGCCCGAAGAACTGGTCCCGTCCCGTTACGCGCTGAAGGTCGGCGACATCGACGTGCTGGTGGTCAGCGACGGCGTGCTGCCGCTGCCCGCCGCGACGATGGCCACGAATGCGGATCCTGCCGAGCTGGCGGACTGGCTGGATCATATGTTCCTCCCGCCGGAGAAATTCGACTGGCCGCTGAACGTGCTCGTGGTGCGCAGCGGCGACCGGACCATTCTCGTCGACGCGGGACTCGGATCGCAGTTCGCGGGCTTCCCACGCGCCGGCCAGTTCCCGGCGCGGCTGGAAGCCGCCGGCATCGATATCGCGTCCGTGACGGACATCGTGCTCACCCACATGCACATGGACCACGTGGGCGGCCTGCTCGTTCCCGGCGTGAAGGAGGGATTGCGTCCGGACGTGCGGATCCACGTGACCGAGGCCGAAGTGAAATTCTGGGCGTCCCCCGATTTCTCGCTGACGGTCATGCCGGAAGCGGTGCCGCCCGTGCTGCGCTCGACCGCCGCGCGCTTCCTGGAGCTATACCGCGACCGGCTGCAGGTGTTCGAGGAGCGCCGCGAAATCGCGCCGGGCGTGGTGGCCCGCCGCACGGGCGGCCATACGCCCGGCCACTGCGTGGTCGACCTGGCGTCCGGCGGCAAGCGCCTGATGTTCGCCGGCGATGCCGTCTTCCCGGTCAACTTCGAGCATCCCGGCTGGCAGAACGGTTTCGAACACGATCCGGAAGAAGCGGCCCGCGTGCGCGACCGCCTGTTCCGCGAACTGGTGGACGACGGCGGCCTGCTGGTCGCGGCGCACCTGCCGTTCCCGTCCCTCGGCCGGGTCATGGCGGATGGCGCCGCGTTCCGTTACGTGCCGGTGTTCTGGGATTACTGACGCCGGCGTTCAGTCGCGCTCAGTCCCGGTCCGGCGCGCCCAGCGGGAACAACGGACGGTACTGCCGCGCCTCGTCCACCGCGCGCGCGAACGACGGGCGCGCCAGCAGGCGTGCGCGGTAGGCGCGCAGGGTGGGGTAGCGTTCCGCGATCGGATGCGTCCAGTCCGCGTAGAACAGCGCGGGCGCGGCGGCGCAGTCCGCGAGCGAAAAGCCGTCGCCGGCCGCCCACGTGCGCCCGGCCAGGTAGCCGTCGAGCCATGCGTAGGCGAGTTCCAGTTTTTCCGTCGCCGTCGCGAGGCCGTCCGCGCGCTTGGTGGCATCGCCCGTCAGCGCGCCGTTCACCGCGTGCTGGACCATGTTCATCACGTGCAGATCGAAGAAGCGGTCCATGAAGCGCACGTCCAGCGCCGCGAGCGGATCGTCCGGCAGCAGGCGCACGGGCCCCGGATGCGTGAGGTGCAGGTATTCGATGATGATGCTCGTCTCGACGACGTTGCGCTCGCCGTCGACGAGCAGCGGAAATTTGCGCAGCGGCCAGCGCCGCAGCCACTCGGCCGCGTGCTGCGGCGTGTCCGGCCCGAGGCTGCGGAACTCGAACGGCGTGTCGTTCTCGTACAGCGCGATGAGCACTTTCTGGGTGTACGACGAAAAAGGATGTCCGTAGAGTGCAAGGGTCATGGCGGGATCGCTTTCGGAAAGTGGTGGGATAAACTGGTTGCAAAGTGCAAGTGGTTTAAAGATATCGCTATACTAAAGGGATTGCAAGCACAATCATGAAGGAGCAGCGATGTCACAGGCCGGACGATCGGGTTGTCCGATCAATCTGACCCTCGAGCAGCTCGGGGATCGGTGGAGCCTGATCGTCATCCGCGACGTCATGTTCGGCAACCGCCGCAGCTATGGCGACCTGCTGGCGCAGAGCGAAGAGGGCATCGCGTCGAACATCCTCGCGGACCGCCTGAAGCGCCTGACGGCGGCCGGCCTGTTGACACGCCGCCCGGATCCGGCGCACCGGCAGAAAGGCATCTACAGCCTGACGGAACCGGCCATCCAGCTGGTGCCGCTGCTCGCGTACTTGGGCGCGTGGGGGCGCCGGCATACGGCGCCGAGCCGCGAACTGTCCGTGCGGGCCGAGCTGCTGGAGCACGGTGGGCCGCCGTTATGGGCGGCGTTCATGGAAGCGTGGCGGCCCCGGCCCCTGGGGGCGCCGCCGGCGGCGCGGTCCGTGTCCGGCGAATTGCAGGCAGCGTACGAGGAGGCGATGCGGGCAGCCGGCTCCCAGCCGGCGCCACGTGGTAAAGCGTGAACTTGTGGCGTTATCCTTTCAGTATCATGACGGATTTCGCCATCGGTCTCACGCCATGAATCGGATGGGGAAGTCGAGTTGAACTGGGCCGAGCGTGGAACCAAAGAATTTTCCGATGAAATTACCCTTTCTATTTCTCTGTATCGCACTGGCCTGCTCGTCCTCCTCGGCCGCCGACCTGTCCTGCGCACAGCAGATGGGCCAGCAGCGCGCGTCGCTATTGGCCCGGCAGTGCCGGCAAGTGTCGCCGGCGACGCATCCGCCCTGTCATGCGTCCAACAGCTGCGCCATGATCATCGACGAGTTCGAGCGGGGCTGCGAGATGCTCGCGGGCGAGTCGTATCGCCCCAAATTCTGCGGTACCAAAGAGCGCGCAGGGACTTTCCAGGGCTACCTCTTCTCAGGCGGCGGCAGCGATGCCGACCAACTGACGGTGCTGACCGACAAAGGCGAGCGGATCCACGCGTATTGCACCCAGCTTTGCGACGATCTGTTCAGCGAGCCCGACGACCATGACGTCGTCACCTTGCGCAAGGAGCTGGTCGGCAGGCGGGTGGCGGTCGAGGTGGCGATCGAGCGGAATGCCGGCCGTATCCCCGGGCCGGGCGACGGTGAACGGATTCCCCTCGTTAAACACATCAAATTGTTGAAATAAGAGGCCGTATGGATCATCAAGAATGGACTCCCGTTACCCACGACTCCTGCGACAACGTCCCGGGCCCGTTCTACCACGGCACCAAAATCCTTTTCCAGCCGGGCGACGTATTAATCCCGGGGCACGCCTCCAATTTCGAGGAAGGCCGCGTCTCCAACAACGTGTACTTCAGCGCCAACCTGGAAGCGGCGATCTGGGGCGCGGAACTGGCCACCGCGCTGGGTGGTGCCGAGGGACGGGGCCACATCTATATCGTGGAACCCACGGGGACCTTCGAGGACGATCCGAACCTGACCAATAAACGCTTTCCCGGCAATCCCACGCGCTCGTACCGCACGCGGGCGCCGCTCAGGATCGTCGGGGAAGTGGAAGATTGGCAGGGGCATCCGCCGGAGGTGGTCCGGCAGATGCTCGACCACCTCGAGGAATTGCGGCGCGCGGGGCGCGCCGTGATCGAGGACTAGCTTACTTCCGCGCCCGCTTCTGCGCGCGGCGCGACGCCAGCAGCGCGGCCACGCCGGCCCCGGCCAGCCACAGCGTGTCCGGTTCCGGCACGTCGCCGTGTGGCTTGACCGGGGTTTTGCCCGGGTCGTTGGTCTGGCCCGGCTGGTCCGTCGGCAGCAGCGTGCCCGGGAGTGCAGATGGTTTCGTACCGTCGCCGCCGGACGGCGTGCCGCCCGGTGTCGTTCCGTCCGTCGTGCCGGTCGTGCCGCCAGGCGTCGTGCCGCCCGTCTTGCCCGGATCGCCGCCGCCGCCGGAACCGCCGGCGTCCGTGCCGGTCGTGGTGCCGCCGCTGCCCGGCGTGCCGGTGCCCGAGCTGCCGTCGGTGCCGGTTTCCGCGGTGTCGCTCGACACCTTCGCCAGCGTCACCGGCAAGGTGCCGCCATCCCAGACGGGGCCCAGGCCGCTGCTGCGGATGCCGTCCAGGCCGAAGCTGGTGCGCGTGGGCGCGGTGCCGCCGGCCGGCGCCGTGTCGCCGGCGCCGAAGGTCTGCAGCTGGTAGCCGTGGCCGGCCGGATTGGTGTCGGCCGCGTACCCGACCTGCTCCACCGTGCCCTCGTCTTCCTGGGCCTGTTCGACGGAAGAATCGAGTTCTTCCTCGCTCGGTCCCTTGGCTTCGACGGGCAGTTGGGGCACGTCCGAAATGCGGTTGCCGCAGCGTGTGCGGATCTCGTTCCGGCCGTCGGACAGCAGCGTCTCGCCCTGGGCCAGCTGGAGTTTCTTCGCCGTCCAGAACACCTTGTCGCCCTTGCGGTACGAGACGTACACGGCGCGCGGCTTGTCGACGGTCTTGACGGCGACTTTACCTGCCTCGAACGCGGCGTAATGCTCCGCCACGACCTGGTCCACGGCGACGGCATGCGTGAGTTCCTTGCGGTCGAGGACGCCGCCGGGCACGATCGAATACGGATAGACGCGGCGCGTCTTCTTCGTCTCCACCTGGGCCGCGGTGCGCAGCACGGCTGGCGCCGGCGTCGCGGTCCCGGCCGGCGCGTGCGCCTGCGCGGACAACGCCGGCGCCGCGGACTCGCTCATCGCAAGCGCGTACAGGCCGGCACACGCCGCGACGCCAAGCAGGCCGACGGCGGCCAGTCGTTGTTTCAGGCGCGACCCTTTTCTGCTGCGGCGAATATAGGCGCTGCGGTAGTCCATACGAGGTCCAGGAGGATGAAAGTAGGAGATCTCCTACAGAGTATCATCTTTCCTCGTAACAAATCTATATTCTTCTTCGGAAATTCTGTTTGCATTGTGCAAATAGAGACACTTTCCGGTCAGCGTTCGACGAGCGCCAGCACGGCCGTGATGTTGTCGCGGCTGCCATGCGTCTTGGCGAGGGCGACCAGCTCGGCGCAGCAGTGTTCCAGCGATTGCGCATGCGCGCCCGCCAGCACGTGCTCGATGGCGGCGTGCGGCGTGTTGCCGTACAAGCCGTCGCTGCACAGCAGGTACAGGTCGCCGGGATGGGGCGTGCATGCCTTGACGTCGGGCGCGATGGCGGCCGTGGGGCCGATCGCCTGCAGCAGCAGGTTGCGCGGCGGAAAGTCGCCGGAGACGCCCGCTTCCAGCGCCTGCTGGTACATGGTCTGGTCGCGCGTGAGCACGGCCAGTTCGCCGTCGCGATAGCGGTACAGGCGGCTGTCGCCGACGTGGAAGATGACGAGCGGGCCGCCCGGCAGGCTTTGCCAGAAGCCCGTCAGCGTGGTGCCCATGCCGCTGCCTTCGCCGCGGCCGCCCTGCAGGTTCGCCGCGTACACGCGCGCATTGGCGGCGTCGACGGCTTCGTGCACGGCCACGACCGCGGGCATGTGCTCGTCCTGCCAGGTCGCGTCCGGGTCGGCCGCGTCGCCGGGCGAGGATTTTTTCGGGTCGACGGCGCCCAGCGCGTCGCGCACGGTTTCCAGCGCGAGGCAGGCCGCGATTTCGCCGCCGTCGTGGCCGCCCATGCCGTCGGCGACGGCCACCAGGCGGAGCAGGGGATCGATGAGGAAGTTGTCTTCGTTGGATTGGCGCACGAGGCCGACGTCGGTCAGGCCGTACGCGCAGCCGAAGGCGAGGCGGTGATAAATGCTCGGGGTTAGCTGCTTCCAGGGGCTCATCGAACGCGGTGGATATCAATACAGGTGCGGCATGCTAGCACGCTGTCCGGGGCAGTTGGCGATTTTCAGGGCAGCCGCAGGACCCCGCTGACCGTGAAGCGGATCTCGCCCGGCTTGTCGCCCGGCGCCGTCTCGATGCGCAGGTCGGACAGGCCCTCCTTGTGACTGCCCGCGACGAGTGCCGCGACGGTGTCGACCAGCCTGTCCGCACGCTCGGGCGCCAACGTCGCGGGTGCCGCGGCCGGGCCGAAGTACTGGTCGAGCAGCGCCGCGAAATCGCGCCGCGTCGTCACGCAAAACACGGGGCGGGATTGCGGGAACAGCGTGGCGACGGCGTTGTCCGCCCTGACGTTTTCCGGGTCGATGCAGACGACGTACAGCGCATGCTCGTTGCGCTCCACCGGCAGCCATTGGCGCACTTCGGCCGCCGCGCGGTCCATGCCGTCGAGGAGTTCCGCCGGCACGCGCCGACCCGGGTGGAAGGCGAGATAGGGGACGGCGAAATGGTCCGCGAGCGCGCGTCCGACGACGGGCAGTTTCAGCTTGAAGTCGTCGAGCAGCACGTCCTCCACGTCGCGGCCCTGCGCGCGCGCCTGTTCCACCGCCTGCTCGACCTGTTCGCGTCCCAGCGCTCTCGACCCCAGGGCGCCGACGAAGCCCGTGCGCTCGCGCTTTGCTTCCTGCCGACGCTGGGCGAACGCGATGGCGAGCGTGTCGCACAGGTAGCGCGCGCCTTCGACGACGGTGCCGTCGAACGGGCCGCCGCGCAGGTTGTTGATCAACTGGAGGACGCCGATCACTTCGTTGTCGTGCATGATCGGGACGACGAGCATTTGCGTCGTGCGGTAGCCCGTGCGCCGGTCCACGCCCTGCTGGAAGCGCAGGTCGGCCGCGTAGCGCTGCAGTTCGGCCGCGTCGTAGACGTCGTTCAGGTTGAGCAGGCGGCGCGCCAGCGCGGCGTAGCCGGCCACGCTCTGCGCGGAGATCGGCAGGCGCAGCTGGCGGAACGACGCCATCCCCGTCTTGATCTTGGAGACGAGGCTGGCCTTGTCCTCGCCGACCGTGTAGATCGTCAGGCGGTCGGCGCCGAACAGCGCGCAGATGCCTTCGGACAGGTCGAGCATGATCTCGTCGACGTTGCGCGTGGCGTGGATGCGCGTCGTGAGCTGCTGCAGGCGGCGGAAGAAGTCGCCGTTCGCTACGATGGTCGCGTCGTTCATGGCCGTGTCATGGGCGCGAGGCGCGTCGCGTCGATGTCGCCGACACGGGTCGCATCGGCATCCTCCTGCGCATGGCGCACGATGTCCGCCGGGGAGCGCGGCGTGACGGTGTCCAGCGGGCGCCAGAGGTCGGAAAAAGGCGGCGCGGAGAGCGTGTCGCCGTCGAGTGCGCGCCGCAGGTCGTCGCGGAACGCTTCGGCGCTGGGATATCTCAGTTCCGGGCGCTTGGCCAGGGCGCGCATGACGACGCGGTCGAAGGCCGGGCCGAGCAGGGGATTCAGCAGGGTCGGCGGGACGGGGTGGTCGTGCAGGATCTTCTGCTGCACGGCGAACATGCCGGCGCCGCGGAACGGCCGCTCGTTGGTGAGGAACTGGTACAGGATGATGCCGACGGCGAAGATGTCCGACTGCGGGCCGACGGCCTGGCCCGTGATCTGCTCGGGCGACATGAAGCTGGGCGTGCCGACCATCTCGGCACCGTCCGCGTCCTGGGCGGCGGCGTTCAGGGCGGCCATGTGGGCGACGCCGAAGTCCGTCAGTTTCACGGAGAGATCGTGGCTCAGCATGACGTTGGCCGGCTTGATGTCGCGGTGGATCACGCCGCTCTTGTGCGCGTAGCCGAGGGCGTCGAGCAGCTCGCACGTCATGCGCACGGCATCCTCGAGCGTGAAATCCAGGTGGAAGTCCTGGGTCATGTCGAAGTACGCCGCCAGCTCTTCGCCGCGCACCAGTTCCATCACCATGTAGGCGACGCCGTCTTCCTCGCCGAAGTCGTACAGGCCGACGATGTGCGGATGGTTCAGCCGCGCGACGGCCTGCGCCTCGCGGATGAAGCGGGCCGAATAGGACGCGCGCAGCGCCGGGTCCGCATCGCCGGCGGTGGCGATGACCTTGATCGCGACGCTGCGGTCCAGGCGCGGATCGAGGCCTTCGTAGACCTCGCCCATGGCGCCGCGTCCGAGCACGCGCACGATCCGGTATCTGCCTAACTGCGTCGGTTGGTTCATGGCGGCAAGTGTAAATCAAATCGGTTTCCCGGCAATGAAAATCGGCGCCGCCGGTTTATACTTGATGTATGAACGACACCCGCTGCACCTGGGCCAACATGGCCAACCCGCGCTACATCGCCTATCACGACCACGAGTGGGGCGTACCCTGCCACGACGAGACGACGCTGTTCGAAATGCTGAATCTCGAAGGCGCGCAGGCCGGGCTGTCGTGGGAAACGATCCTGAACAAGCGCGACGGCTACCGCCTCGCCTTCGACGGCTGGGACGCGCACAAGATCGCGCGCTACGACGGCGCGAAAGTGGCCGAACTGCTCGCGAATCCCGGCATCGTGCGCAACCGCCTGAAGGTCGCGGCCGCCATCAACAATGCGCAGGCCTACCTGCGCCTGCGCGAACAGGGCCAGACCCTGGACGCGTACCTGTGGGCGTTCGTCGACGGCAAGCCCATCGTCAACGACTGGCCGGACGGCAGCCGGCCGGCGCGCACCGAACTGTCCGACCGCATCTCGAAAGACCTGGCCAAACGCGGCTTCAAGTTCGTCGGCTCGACCATCGTGTATGCCTACATGCAGGGCATCGGCATGGTCGACGATCACGACCGCGCCTGCCTGTGCCGCCGCCGGAGGTGACGTCATGGACTACCGCGCCTGCTGGTGCACCCGGGCCCGCTATACCGTCTTCGATTCGCACTATGGCGACGGTGCGGCGGTCCGTGTCCTGACGGACGTCTGGCGCACCGATCCGCACCGTTCTCCCAATCTTCACATCATTGCCCTGTGCGACCACCTGCTGCCGGGCTTCCACCGCATGCCGCAGGCGGAGCCGGGCGTGACGCTGGACCTGATCAGCGCGCCGCTGGCGGACGCGCTGGCCCAGCTGACGGCGCGCGTCGACATGTTCCGCCTGCACGACATCGAACACGTAGGCACCGACTTCGCGCGCCACGTCGCGCGCGTGGCGGCGCAGGATGCCTGCCTGCAGGCGCAGGGACTCACGCCGGACCAGGTCGCCGCGCTGACGGCGCAGGGCTTCGTGTTCGACGCGGACGGGCGTAACGCCCGTTTCGCCAGCCGCAAGCCGCGCCCGCCCGCACCGCCGGCGCCGGAACGCCGCGCGATCGTGTTGGGTGCCGGCATCGCCGGTTCCGCGGCGGCCGAGCGCCTGTGCGCGCGCGGTTGGGAGGTGACCGTCGTCGATCGCCAGCCGCAGCCGGCGATGGAAGCGTCGGGCAACCGGGCCGGCATCTTCATGCCGCTGCTGTCGAAGGACGACAACGTGCCCACGCGCCTGACGCGGGCCGCCTACCTGTACGCGCTGCGCCACTGGGAACACCTGGGCGGCATCGGCCGCGCCATCGAGGGCGACAAATGCGGCGTGCTGCAGCTGGCGCGCGACGCCGGCCACGCCGACGTGCAGCGCGCCATCGCCGCCGACACCTCCCTGCCGCCGGACTTCGCCGAGTGGCTGGAACGCCCCGCGGCGGAAGCGCTGCTCGGCGGCCTGCCGGCACCGGACGGCGGCTGGCTGTTCCGCGGCGCCGGCTGGGCGCGGCCCGGCAGCGTGTGCGAGGCGATGCTGGACGCGTGCGGCGGACGGCTCGACCGGCGCTTCGGCGTGGGCGACGTGCGCATCGAACGCGACGGCGGGCAGTGGCGCCTGACGAACGAACACGGCATCGTGGTGGCGCGGGCGCCGAACCTGATCCTGGCCAACGGCGCCGGCGCCGCGCAGGTGCCGCAGGCCGCGCCGCTGCCGTTGACGATGTTGCGCGGGCAGGTGTCGCACGTGCCGGCCGACATGGTGCCCAAGCTCCCCGTCGTGCTGTGCCGCGAGGCGTACCTGACACCGCCGTCCGGCGGCGTGTGCAGCGCGGGCGCCACGTACGACGAAGACCCGAATCCGGCGCTGTCCTTGACCAGTCACGCGGAAAACCTGGAGCGTTTGCGCGGCCTGCTGTCCGATCCGCATGCGGCGGAGGATGCGCCGCTGGCGGGGCGCGTGGGTTTCCGCTGCGTCGCCCCGGACCGCCTGCCGCTCGTCGGCCGCCTGCCGGATTTCGACGCGGCCGGCACCACCGAGCGCCTGCGCGACGTGCCGCGCCATCCGGGGCTGTATGGACTGCTCGGCTATGCGTCGCGCGGCCTGATCTGGGCCGGTTTGTCCGCCGAATTGCTGGCCGCACAGATCGAAGGCGAGCCGCTGCCGCTGGAGTCCAGCCTGGTCGACGCGCTCGATCCGGCCCGCTTCGTGTTGCGCGCACGCCGCGCCCCGCGGGGTCCGCAGCCAGAAAATTGATTTCTTTCGGGCAACCGAAAGTTTCAAAGGTATAATGTGTGCCAAGCAACATTTCACACATGATCCAGCCATGGACGACACCCCCGACGCGCCCGAGCTGTCGCTGTTTCTCGCCTCGACCGCGCACGACATGAAGAATTCGATCAGCGTCCTGTCCGGGACGCTGGAGCGGCTGCTCGTGGACGCGTCTCCGCAAACGGAATCGGCGTACCCGCAGATGGCGCACATGCTGTACCAGACGAAGCGCCTGAACGACAACCTGATGCAGCTGCTCGCGCTGTACAAGCAGGTGGGCACGCCCGCGTACCCGTTCGACGTGCAGCCGCTCGAACTGGGCCAGCTGGTCGACCAGGTGGTGGCGCTGGAACGCGTGCTGCTGAAGTCGCGCGGCCTGAAACTGGAACTCGATTACGACGCGGACCTCGTCTGGCACTTCGACGAAGACCTGATCGTGGGCGTGCTGTCGCATGCGATCAACAACGCCATCCACTACACGTGCGATACGGTGCGCCTGGCGATCCGCGTCACCGACGACAACTGGCTCGAACTGCGCGTGGAAGACAACGGCCCGGGATATCCACCGGCGCTGCTGAAGGCCGGCGCCATCGCCACGCGCGACACGGCGGGCGGCATGAACTTCCTGACCAACAGCGCGGGCCTGGGCCTGTATTTTTCCAGCGAGGTCGCGCGCATGCACCAGCACCGCGAGCGGCGCGGCACGCTGCGCCTGGAAAACGGCGGCCGCTTCGGCGGCGGTTGCTTCATCCTGAACCTGCCATGAACGCTCCCGTCAAGGCCGTGAACGAGATCGACTGGGCCGACAAGAACTACCTCGTCGTCGACGATTTCGTCGGCGTGCGCCAGCTGCTGCGCGAAGCCCTGCGCAGCCTGGGCGCGAAGAACATCGACCAGGCGTCGTCCGGCGGCGAGGCGATGGGCCTGCTGGCGCGCATCCGCTACGACGTCGTCCTGTGCGACTACAACCTGGGCGACGGCAAGAACGGCCAGCAGGTGCTGGAGGAGGCGCGCGTGCGCAACCTCGTCAACCCGAGCACGGTGTGGCTGATGGTGTCGGCCGAAAAGAGCGTGGAATCCGTGATGGGCGCGGCCGAGCACCAGCCGGACGCCTACCTGATCAAGCCGATCACGGAAGGCGTGCTGCTCACGCGCCTGAATCGCGTGTGGCACAAGAAGCAGATCTTCCGCCTCATCGACCAGGCCTATGCCGAGAAGGACTACCTGCGCGCGGCGCGCCTGTGCGATGCCGCCATCGAAGGCCACAAGGCGCACGAGATCGACCTGCTGCGCATGAAGGCCAGGCTGATGGAAAAAAGCGGCGAACCGGTCAAGGCGCGCGAGGTGTACGAACGCGTGCTGGAACAGCGCGAATACCAGTGGGCGCGCGCCGGCATCGCCAAGATCCGCATGGCCAACGGCGAATTCGAGCAGGCGCGGCAAGCCTTCCAGAGCGTGATCGCGGAAAACCGCTATTACATCGACGCGTACGACCAGCTCGCGCTGACCTATCAGAACCTGGGCAAGCTGGACGAGGCGTGCGCGGTCCTCGAACGGGCCGCGAAACTGTCGCCGAATTCCGTGCCGCGCCAGCGCAATCTCGGCAACGTCGCGCTCAAGGTGGGCAACGTGCAGTTGGCGGAGCAGGCCTTCCGCAAGTGCATCGCGATCGGCGAGTATTCGGTCATGAAGACGCCCGACGCCTACCTTGGCCTTGCGCGCGTGTGCGGCCAGAAGAACGATGCGAAGGAAGCGTTGCGGCTGCTGCTGCAGGTGCAGCGCGAATTCGCCGCCGACCATCCGGACATCGCGCTGCGCTCCAAGATCACCGAGGGCCTCGTCTACCACGAGAGCGGCGACTACCGCCGTGCGCGCAAGGCCGGCGACGAGCTGGAAGCCCTGCTCAATGCGACGGAGACCCGGCCCGACATCCCGACCTGCCTGGAACTGGCGACCCTGCTGTTCGCGGTGGGCGTGAAGGACGCGCCCGTGGAGCTGCTGTGCTACGTGATCCGCAACAACCACGACAACCCGCTGCTGCTCGACGAAGTGCAGAAGATCTTCGACAAGGCGCGCCTCGGCGACGAGGGCCTGGAGTTCATCCGCGTCTCGAAGAAGGAAGCGACCGACCTGATGAACCAGGGCGTGCTGTTGTGGAAGACGGGCAAGCTGAAGGACGCGGTCGAGTGGATGCGCCAGGCGCGGAAGAAGGTGCCGAACAACCAGCGTATCTTGTTCAACGCGGCCCAGATCCTCGTCTCGCACCTGCAGCAGCACGGCTACGACACGGCCTTGTCGAGCGAAGCGTACGACGTGCTGCACCACGTCGACCGGCTGCTGCCGGGCCAGCAGCGTTTTGCGCAATTGATGGAGCAGCTGGCGCAGTTGCAGCCTGTACCTGATGGGGGGCAAACGGCGGGGACGATCGCCGAAGTGGCGTAATTCACTACACGATCTGGTGAAAATCATAACGCCGGCGGCGCTGCCCGCCGTGTAAAAATTCCCCTTTGGTCAAAGCGGAGGGCGCCGTGCGCATCGAAGGGAACAATCATAGGGCGGTGACGCGCCGCGGCTTCCTGAAATCCACCGGCGGTCTGGTGCTCGGCTTCGTCATCCCCGGCGCGAGCCGCGCGGCCGCACCTGCGTCACCCAACGCCTTCCTGCACATCGCGCCGGACGACACCGTCACCGTGATGGTCGACCGGCTCGAATTCGGCCAGGGCGTGCACACGGCGCTGCCGATGCTGATCGCCGAGGAGCTCGACGCCGACTGGTCGCGCGTGCGTGCTGCGCTGGCGCCGGCCGGCGACGCCTACAAGGACCCGCAGTTCGGCATCCAGATGACCGGCAGTTCCATCTCGGTGGCGCACTCGTTCACGCATTACCGCGAGATCGGCGCGCGCGCCCGCGCGATGCTGGTCGCCGCCGCGGCCGAGCGGTGGCAGGTCGCGCCGGAGACGTGTTCGACGGCCGCGGGGGTGGTCATCGGCCCCGGCGGGCGCAAGGCCCGCTACGGCGCGCTGGCCGATGCGGCCATGCAGCAACCGGTGCCGGCCACCGTCAAGCTGAAGGACGCGAAGGACTTCGGCCGCATCGGCAAGCCGACCGGGCGCCTGGACGCGCGCGCCAAATCGAGCGGCAAGCAGCAGTTCGGCATCGACTTCACGCTGCCCGGCATGAAGGTGGCCGTGGTCGCGCGGCCGCCCGTGTTCTGCGCCAAAGTGCGCAGCCTCGACGCGAGCAAGGCGCGCGCCATCAAGGGCGTCGTCGACGTGGTCGAGGTGGCGGTCGGCAGCGGCGGGCGCGGCGTGGCCGTGATCGCGGACGGTTACTGGCCGGCGAAACTGGGCCGCGACGCGCTCGTCATCGACTGGGACACGGGCGCCGTCGACAAGGTCGACTCGACCCGGCAGCTGCGCGATTACCGGGCGCTCGCCGCCACCCCGGCGCTGGCGGCGACGTCGATCTCGGCGGTCTACGAATTTCCCTACCTGGCGCATGCGCCGATGGAACCGGTCAACTGCGTGGTCGACCTCCATGCGGACCGCTGTTCGGTCTGGGCGGGCGTGCAGTTCCAGACCTTCGACCAGACGGCCGTCGCCGCCGCGGCGGGGCTCAAGCTCACGCAGGTGACCTTGCGCACGATGATGTCGGGCGGCGGGTTCGGCCGGCGCGGCGTGACCACGTCGGACGACCTGGTCGAAGCGGTCAACGTCGCCAGGGCGTACGGACGCGGCCCGATCAAGGTGATCTGGAGCCGCGAGGACGACATCAAGGGCGGCTATTACCGCCCCGCGCACGTGCACAAGGTCGACATCGGGCTCGATGGGAACGGTGACGTCGTGGCGTGGAACCACGTGATCGTCGGCCAGGCCATCAGTGCGGGCACGCCGTTCGAATCGGTGCTGATCAAGAACGGCGTGGATTCCACGACGACCGAGGGCGTCACTGAGGCGTACGCGTTACCGGTGAACCTGTCCGTGCACCATCCGAAAGTCAACGTGCCCGTGCTGTGGTGGCGCGGGTCGGCGTCGAACCACACGGCGTTCGTCATGGAGACGCTGGTGGACGAAGTCGCGCACGCGGCGGGCGTCGACCCGGTCGCGTACCGGCGCAAGCTGCTGGGAGATAAACGCCCGCGCCACCTGGCGGCGCTCGACCTGGCCGTGCGGAAGTCCGGCTACGGGACGAAGCGACTGGCCGAGGGGCGGGCCTGGGGTGTGGCCGTGCACGGCATGTCCGGCAGCGTGGTGGCGTACGTGGTCGAGGCGTCGGTGGAGCAGGGTGTGCCGAAGCTGCACAAGGTCACGGCCGGCGTGCATTGCAACCTGGCCGTCAATCCGCTGACGATCGAGGCGCAGGTGCAGGGCGCCGTGCTGGCGGCCCTCGGCACCACGTTGCCGGGCGCCGCCATCACGTTCAAGGACGGCGTCGTCGAACAGCGTAATTTCAGCGACTACACGGTGGCGCGCATGCCGGATATGCCGCATGTGGACGTGTTCATCGTGCCGTCCGCCGACCCGCCGACCGGCATGGGCGAGCCGGGCCTGCCGCCGCTGGCGCCGGCCTTCGCCAACGCCATCTTCCACCTCACGGGCAAGCGTTTGCGCAAGCTGCCGTTCGATCTCGCGACGTCGTCGGCGTAGCGTCAGGGCTTGTCGGTCTTCGCCCGGCCGGTGCGCGCCTTGCCGTTGGTGCCGGTCGGCGCCGCCGGTTGCACCTTCGGCGCTTCCTTGGGCGCTTCCGCCTTCGGCGCGCCGCCGCCCTCCGTTCCGGGCGCCGCGGACGGCGCGGCGCTCGGCGTCATCGCACTGGCGACCGCCTGCGTAAATTGTTCCTGCAACATATTCCACCACGCGACGGCGGCCGGCATGGCCATCGCGGCCGGATTGCCGTGCGCGTCCGCCGCGCCGGTGGCTTGCGGCGCGGCCGTGCCTGGCTGGGCCGTGCCGCCGCTGCTTGCCGCGGCGGGATCCGGCGCCTTGGGCGCTTCCGTCTTTGCGGGCGGCGCTGCCGGCTTGGCCGCCGCGCCGCCCTGGCCCTGCGCACCGAAGAAGGGCGAGAACGGCATGGAGGCCATCTTTTCCGCGCTCACGCCGGACTGGCGCATCGCTTCGGCCATCGAGGCGCCCATCGTCTTCAGCGTCATCAGGGTGCCGCGCTGCACTTCGAGGGCCTGGATGGTCCCGCGCAGCATGGAAAGGTTCAGGTTCAGCCAGGACTCGACCGCCTTGAGGTCGGCGATGCGCTTCTCCAGGTCCTCGGTCGACATCGGCGGTGCGGCGATGCCAGCCATCCCCGGCATGCCGGGCAGGCCGGTGCCGGGGATCTGCATGGATCCCCACAGGTTCTTGACGAATTCCAGCGTGTCCGTCACGCCTGGCATGGCGGGTGCGGAGGGTTTCAGCATGGTGGTCTCCCTGGTTGGTGGCCGCTAGCGTAACAGATAAATAAGAGTCGACATAGACATGGTTGGAAGGGCAGGCGCGCGGCGCGCGGGCGGACCGGCTACACTAGGCGGATGAGCCCCGCATACGCCACGACCCGACGCCGCCGGCAACTGGTGCTGGGCGCGCTCACGATCCTGTCGCACGTGCTCGTGTTCCTCTGGTTCGCCCGCCAGATGGGCCAGGTACCCGACCCGTCCGCGCGCTCGGGACGCGTGCCCATGACGGCCGAGCTGGTCGAGGCGCCGCAGCCGCGGCCGTTGCCGCCCGTGCCGCCACCGCAGCCGGCGCTGCAGCAACCGCCGCTGCCCGAGGTCGACCCGGAGCCCGTGGTGCCCGCGGCGGCAACTGGCGCGCCCGATACTGTGTTGACGCCGGAATCGGACGGTATCGCCGCTGCCGACGCGCCGGGACAGCAAACGGGGCAGGGTGGCGCCGCCGCCGGCGCAGGCACCGTACAATCCCGGCTAGATGAGAAGCAGGACGCAGCGCCCCAGGCGCAGGTCCAGGCGGAAGCGGCGCAGACACCCCAGCCGGCCGCGCCGGAAGCGCGCCGTTACAAGGTCGATATGCCGCCTTCGGCCGACATCACGCTCGACGTCGCGCGCACGGACGCGAACGGCACGAAGTGGAGCGGCGATGCGCTGCTGTCCTGGCGGGTGGCGCCATCCAGCTACCGCGTGAAGATCGAGGCCGGCATCCGCGTCGTGTTCGCGCACGTGAACCTGCTCACCCTCACGAGCGAGGGCACGGTTGGAGACGAAGGATTCGTCCCCACCTTGATGACGGAGAAGCGGCGCGGGCGCGCCATGACGGCGACGCATTTCAATCGCCAGGAGGGCACGCTGACGTTTTCGGCGTCCAGCCTGAAATACCCGCTCGTGCCGGGCGCGCAGGATAAAGCCAGTGTGCCGCTGCAGTTGACGGCCATCGCGCGCGGTGATTCGAAACAATTGTCGGGAAAAATCGACATCCTTGTCGGCGAAGACCGCGACGCAAGCGTTTTCACCTTTACGGTGGCCGGACAGGAACAAATCGACACGCCGCTGGGCCGCATCGCCACGTGGCACCTCGTGCGTCCACCGAAACCCGGCTCGTACAACTCGCGCCTGGAACTGTGGCTGGCGCCGGGTTACGGCTGGTATCCGGTACAGATCCGCAACGTCGAGGCGAGCGGGGCTGTGACGACCCAGACCGCGAGCAAAATCGTGATTCAACAAGCAGGAAGCTGATATATGAAAAATGTTTTGAAGATGGCAGGTGCAGGGATGGTCTTGATGTCGGTGCTGGGCGGCCATGCGGTCGCGGCGGAAGAGCATCCGGCCATCAAGCGTCCGTTCGACCTGCCGCCGTCGGCCGACCTGACCTATTCCATCGGCGCACGCCAGCGCGGCTTCAACCTGAGCGGCGACGCGACGCTCACCTGGCGCGCGAACGACAGTAAATATTCCGTCAACGCCGAGTCGCGCGTGGCCCTGCTGGGCAAGCTGACGGAAAACCGCAGCACGGGCCTCGTCGACAACTGGGGCCTGGCCCCGACGGAGTACTACGACAAGCGGTTCCGCAAGGACCCGACGACAGCCACGTTCGACCGCGACGGCAAGACCATCACCTTCAGCGACGGCGACAAGACGTATCCGATCAAGGGCGGCGAGCAGGACCGTGTGTCGATCTCGTGGCAACTGGTGGCGGTCGCCCGTGCCGCGAAGGACAAGTTCAAGCCGGGATCGGAATGGCAGTTCTTCGTCGTCGGCCCGCACGATGCCGATCCGTGGACCTTCCGCGTCGTCGGCCGCGAAAAGGTGCAGGCCGGCGCGTCGTTGGGCGAAGTGAATGCCGTGCACGTGATGCGCGCGCCGCCGCCGGGTTCCAAGGACCAGACGCTCGACATCTGGCTGGCCCCTGGCCACGAATGGTATCCGGTCAAGCTGCGCTTCACCGACAACGACCGCGACTACGTCGAGCAGACGCTCGAACGGATCGTCAAGAAATAGACCATGTAGCGACGTAACCCGGTGCCGCCACCGTGCAGTGCGCGTCCGGCACGGGCGTCCCGCGCGCCTGCGCGAGCGGCAGCACGCCGGCCCATGCGGCGATGTGCATGTCTTCCTCGTCGTCGTTGGGCGGGCCCGTACGTACCTTGCACGCGGCCTCGGTGAGCGCGATGCGCATCACGGTTGTCGCCGCGAATTCCTTGTCGTTTCCCGGACGGATCTCCGCCTGCCGGCCCGGCGCCAGGTGCTCCATGAAGTCGGCCAGGGTCTGGCGCTTGGCGTCTTCCGCGACGATCTCGAAGCGGCCATAGACCATCGCGCTGCGGTAGTTCATCGAGTGATTGAAGGCGGAGCGTGCGAGCACGAGGCCGTCCACGTGCGTGATCGTCACGCAGCAATCCTGTTCCGTCAGGCGCTGCAGCATGCGGCTGCCGTTCGACCCGTGGATGTACAGGTAGTCGCCGCTGCGCCAGCAGGCGGTGGGGATGCAGTGCGTGCCGTGCGCGTCGGCGAAGGCGATGTGGCAGACGTACGCGGCATCGACGATCGTGTGCAGCAGGGCAGGGTCGTAGGATGCGTTGCGCGCGATGCGCTTGACCTGGGTGCGGGTGGAGGGAGCGGTGTTCATGGCCTCGAAGAAGTAGGTGGAAGCCGCACTATAATTGTCCAGATGGCCCTAGCAACAGATCCAGGGGCATGCGATTTCATGGAGCCACAATGGACTTTGCCCTGCTGCTGGACGCCTTCGGCCGCGACCACGCCCGCCACGCCTGGCCGCGCCAGAGATTGCTGCACGAATGCCTGCGCGCCGCGATCCGCGACGGCACCCTCGCCGCCGGCACGCGCCTGCTGGCCACGCGCGCGCTGGCGCAGGAGCTGGGCATCGCCCGCAACACGGTGCTGTATGCGTACGAGCAGCTCGCGTGCGAAGGCTTCGTGATCCCGGACCGGCGCGGCACCGTGGTCGCCGGCATCGCCCCGGCACCACGCCGGCGCAGCGCCGACGTGCCGCAGGCAGGCCTCGCGCGCCGCGCGCAAAATCTACGCACCGTGAACGGCACCGCCAGCGTTGCGCTGCCGTTCACGCCCGGCGTGCCGGACCTGCGCGCGTTCCCGCTCGCGCAGTGGCGCCGCCTGCTGGACCGCGCCTGGCGCGGCCTCTCGGCCGACCAGTTGAACTACGGCGACCCGGCCGGCGAACCCGCGCTGCGCACGGCGATCGCGGACTACCTGCGCGCGTCGCGCGGCGTCGTGTGCGAGCCGGGCCAGGTCTTCATCACGGACGGCACGCAGGCGAGCCTCGACCTGTGCGCCCACGCCTGCGCCGATGCGGGAGATATCGCCTGGATCGAGAACCCCGGCTACGGCGGCGCGCTGGCCGCGTTCCGGGGCGCCGGCCTTGTCGTCGAGGGCATCGCGGTCGACGGGGAGGGCATGGCGCCCATCGCGGAGGACTGGACGGCGCGCCGCCCGAAGCTGATCTACACGACGCCGTCGCACCAGTACCCCATCGGCGTGGTGACGTCGGCGGCGCGGCGTCTGGCGCTGATCGAGGGCGCGCGTGCGGCCGGCGCGCTGATCGTCGAGGACGACTACGACAGCGAATTCCGCCACGAAGGCCCGCCGCTGGCGGCCATGCAGGGGCTCGTGGCGGATGCGCCCGTGCTGTACTGCGGTACGTTCAGCAAGACGATGTTCCCGGCGTTGCGGATCGGTTTCGTCGTCGTGCCGCCGGGCCTCGCGCCGCAGCTGGCGGTCATGCGGGCGCAGTCGGCGGCGGCGGGGCGGACGGCGGAGCAGCTGGCGCTGGCGGAATTCCTGCGCAGCGGGGAATTTGCGTTGCACTTGCGGCGGATGCGGCGGCTGTATCGGCAGCGGCGGGATGCGCTGGTGGAGGCGCTCGGGCGGCACCTGGGCGGTCGCGCTGTCGTCGAAGGCGCCTCGGCCGGGATGCATCTGGCGCTGCTTCTGCCTGACGATGGCCCGGCGGACGTGGAGATCGTGCGGCGGGCGCGCGGGCAGGGGATCGTCGTGAATGCGTTGTCGGCGCATGCGGTAACCGGTGGGCCGGTGGCCAATGGACTGCTGCTTGGTTATGCGCAGGTGCCGGTGGAGCGGATGGATGCGCTGGTCGAACGGCTGGCGGGCACGATTCTGGAGAGCGTGCGTTAAGTTGTCTCGATGCGTGCTTATAAAATTCACCAAAAACTAAAATTGACTGACACCTTGTCCGGAGAGTAACAGCGCCGTAGACTGGGCCTTTCGGAATGTCCGCTATCGGCCCAGGCTGTGTAAAAACACGAAGTTCGCATCTCTCCGCCTGT
>CBIHRX010000083.1:0-21705 GCA_966212555.1 uncultured Massilia sp. | reverse complement strand
ACAGGTCGGCGACCGTCATGCCGTCGTCCACGTGGCGTTCCGTCACGGGCGACCACGATACCAGGTCCGTCTTCCTGTAGCGCACCCGCTGCTCGAGGAAGCCCGGCGTGCGCGCCGCCTGCGTCAGCACGGTCCCGACGACCATCACCTTGGCCGTGCTGCAGAACGGGAAGCGTTCGTCCTCGCGCCACGCGATCACGTTCGTCCCGCCGCGGCGCCACGCGGCGACGCCAAGCCGGCCGCCGGCGCGGCGCTCGAGGTCGGAGAACACCGCATCGGCGGCGTGGACGGTGCCGGCCAGGCCCAGCGCGGGCAAGGCCAGGGCGGCGCGCAGGACGGTGCGGCGGGTGGAATCGGTCATGGCATCTCCTCGTTGTGGATGGCGCCCGCCATTATGCCAAACGTGCTCATGTTGCCGAAACTGACCCATCGCGTTATGTTTCTGGTTCGAAAGCACAGGAGACATCATGCGCCGCGCCGCCCTTCCCCTCGCAATGCTCTTGACGACCGCCCTCGCCAACGGGGCCGACCACGGGGCCAACCGCACGGACAACGTCGACGTCTTCATCGGCACCGGCGGCGACGGCCACACGTTCCCCGGTGCGGCCCGCCCGTTCGGCATGGTGCAGGTCAGCCCCGACACGCAGGTCCGCCACTTCCGCCAGAGCTATCCGTGGGCCGCGGGCTACCGCTACGAGGACGATTCCATCCTCGGCTTCTCGCATACGCATTTTTCCGGCGCGGGCCACTCGGACCTAGGCGACGTCCTGCTGATGCCGACCGGCGCCGAAGTGAAACTGGAGCCGGGCTATCCGGAGCGGCCGTTCAGCGGCTACCGCTCGCGCTTTTCGCACAAGGACGAGCGCGCGGAGCCGGGCTACTACGCCGTCAGGCTGCCCGACAACGACGTCGACGTGGAACTGACGGCCGGCGAGCGCGTGGGCCTGCACCGCTACCGCTTCAAGCCGGGCGTCGATGCGAACGTGATCCTCGACCTGCGCGCCAGCATCTACGACTGGTCCGGCAAGAATCTGTGGTCGCGCCTGCGCCTGCGCGGCAACGACACCGTCACGGGCATGCGCGAGACGCGCGGCTGGGCGCCCGGCCGCCAGCTGTATTTCGCGATCCGCTTCTCGCGGCCTGTCGTCGCGCACCAGCTCATGAACCGCGAGGAAGGCGTCGAATATAAAGGGTTTGCGGCACCCGGCAAGACGCCCGCCGACAAGGTCCTCGTCGAAGGCAAGGCGCTGGAAGCCACCTTCGGCTTCGGCCGGCCCGCGGACGGCACCGTGCTCGTGAAGGTGGCCGTGTCGGGCGTCAGCGAGGATGGTGCTCTGGCGAACCTCGACGAGATGCCCGGCTGGGACTTCGACGCCGAACGCCGGCGCGCGCACGACGCGTGGGAAGAGGCGCTGGCCGCCGTCGACATCGAGGCGCCCCCGGCGATGAAGCGCATGGCCTACACGAGCCTGTACCACGCCCTTCTGGCCCCGAGCCTGTTCATGGACACGGATGGCCAATACCGCGGTCCGGACAACCAGGTGCACCGGGCCCAGGGCTTCCGCTTCCACTCGACGTTCTCGCTGTGGGACACGTACCGCGCCCTGCATCCGCTGCTGACGTTGATCCAGCCGGAGCGGCGCAACGTCGACTTCGTGCGCTCGCTGGTCGAGTCGCAGAAAGCCAGCCCGTACGGCATCCTGCCCGTGTGGCAGTTCGCCGGCCTGGAGACGTGGTGCATGATTGGCTACCACGCCGTGCCCGTCATCGCGGACGCGTACATGAAGGGCCTGAAGGGTTTCGATGCCGACGAGGCGCTGCGGGCGATGACGGCCAGCGCCGAATACGGCCCGTACGGCGGCCTGCAGCACTACATGAAGCTGGGTTACGTACCGATCGACCTGGAACCGGAGGCGGCCTCGAAGACCGTCGAATACGCGTTCGACGACTGGACGATCGCGCGCATGGCCGAGAAGATGGGCCGGCGCGACGTGGCCGACCGCTATTTCAAGCGGGCGCGGAACTGGAGGAACGTGTTCGATCCGAAGACGGGCTTCGTGCGCGCGAAGAAGTCGGATGGAACGTATCGCGAGCCGTTCGACCCGGTGCGCTCGAACTTCGGCAGCGACTACACGGAGGGCAGCGCGTGGCAGTATTCCTGGTATATGCCGCACGATAACGCGGGGCTCGTGAAGATGCTGGGCGGCGACGCCGGCCTCGTCGCGAAGATCGACCAGGTGTTCGACGCCAAGATCGATCCAACGGTCTATGCACACATGGAAGACATCTCGGGCCTGATCGGCCACTACGCGCACGGCAACGAGCCGTCGCACCACGTGGCCTACCTGTACAACTACGCGGGCGCGCCGTGGAAGACGCAGGCGCGCCTCGCGCAGATCGTCGGGAGCCAGTACCGCGACACGCCGGACGGCCTCGCGGGGAACGACGACCTGGGCCAGATGTCGGCCTGGCTCGCGTTCACGGCGCTGGGCTTTTATCCCGTCGCGCCGGGCAGCAACGAGTATGTGATCGGCAGGCCTTACGTCGAACGGGCCACGCTGAACCTGCCGGACGGGAAGCGCTCCACGATCCGGACGGAGGGGTTGGCGGATGCGCATCCGTACGTGGGCAGCGTGACCTTGAACGGCAAGCCGCTCGCGCGCAGCGTGCTGCGCCACGAGGAGATCGTGGCCGGCGGGGAGCTCGTGTTCACGATGCGGGCCACGCCGGACAAGGCATGGGGCCGGGCGCCGGCCGCGCGGCCGTACACCCAGACCGCGTATTAGCGGCGGCGCATGCTGGCGACGGCGACGCCGGCCAGGATGACGGCGAAGCCGGCCGCGTGGTACAGGTGCGGCGGCTCCTTCAGCAGGGGCCACGCCGCCAGGGTCGCGAACAGCGGGATCAGGTACACGGTCAAGCTCGCGCGCGCCGGGCCGGCCGCCGCCACGAGGCGGTCGAAGAAGAAGTACGCGCCGAGGCTCGGCACGACGGCGAGGAACGCGAGCGCCGCGTACAGGCGGCCGTCGGCGAAGTCGGCCACCGTGCCGCTGGCCGCTTCGACCGCGGCGAACGGCGCCAGCACGAGCGCGCCGCCGCCGATCAGCGCGGCCAGCTTTACCGTGGAGGGCAGCGGCGGCAGCGGCAGGCGCTTGTTGAAGACGGTGTAGAACGACCAGCCGCACGCCGCGAGCACGACCCACAGGTCGCCGCGGCCGAATTCCAGCTGGCCCAGCGCCGTCACCTCGCCCTTCGACAGCACGACGAGCACGCCGACGATGGCGAGCAACATGCCGCCGGCCTGGCGGCGCGACAGCGGCGCCTTCCACACGAGCGTCTCGATCAGGGTCACGAGCGCCGGGCAGGCGGCGAAGATGATGCCCACGTTGGCCGCGCTCGTGTGGCGCGCGCCCACGTATTGCGGCGCGACGGACAGGCCCATGCCCAGGCCGGCCAGCAGCAGGATGCGCGGCCAGGTGGCGCGCAAGGTCCCGCGCAGCGCCCACAGGCGCGGTCCGCACGACGGCAGCAGGATCAGGAACGCCAGCATCCAGCGCCCGAAGGCGAGGAACACGGGCGGTATCCCCGCGCCCTGCGCCCAGCGGGCGACGACGAGGTTCGCTGCGAACAGCGCGGGGGTGATCAGCATGAGCGGCAGTTCGGCTGCGAAGGGATCACTCCGGTAGCCGGCGCCCGCCCGTGACACTGCATTCGACACGAGGACTCCTGAACGAAAAGCGGCGGACGCCGCCACGTTCGGGTAGAACATGCTGCGCCGCAATAATTGGATAAACCCCATGGTAAGGGAGCACGCGCAGAATGTGCTTCTATTCGATAGCGTTAACACGGCCATTTCCGCAAGGCTCTTCTGCAGAAATGCGAAATTGGAGATAAAATCTCCGGCCTTATCTGGAAACCACGAAGGAAGCACTACGATGAAAGATGGCCAGCTGGACGAGACCGACCGCCAGATCCTGCGCACGCTCAGCCGCGACGGGCGCATCAGCAACCAGAAACTGGCGGAAACGGTGCACCTGTCGCCGACGCCTTGCTGGCACCGCGTCAAGTCGCTGGAGGAAGCCGGCTACATCACGGGCTATGTCGCGATGCTGGACCAGCGGGCGCTGGGCATGCCGGATACGGTCATCATCGAGGTCACGGTGGACCGCCACGACGACGAGATCTTCAAGGCGTTCCAGGACGCGCTGGCCGATCTGCCGGAGGTGATGGAGGCGTATCTGCTGTCGGGGGAGTACGACTACCTGATCAAGGTCGCCGTGGCGGGGACGGAAGGCTACGAGAAATTCTTGCGGCAGAAGCTGTACAAGCTGCCGGGGGTGACGCGGACGCGGTCGACGTTTACCTTGCGGTGCCTGAAACGCACCCCGTCCGTGTCACCGTGACGCGGGCGTCCGCGTAGGGTGGGCTCCCCCGAGCCCACCATGCGTTACTTCTTGGACTTCATCTCGGTGAGTTCGGCCCGCAGCTTGCTGCGCTCCGCCGTCGACTTGTCGAGTTTCGCACGCATATCGTCCAGCTCGGTTGCGAGGCTGTCGCGCGCGGTGGTGGCGCCCACGAGTTCCATCTCGGCGCGCAGGCGCGCGTCCGATTCGGCGGCCATGTCGGCCACCTTGCGCTCCAGTTCCTGGCGCAGCTGCGTCAATTGCTGTTCCTTGCCGTCGATCGCGAGCTGGTCCTTCGCCTTGCTGACGAGGGCATCCATCGCGACCTGGCGCGCATTCTTGAGTTCCGCGTTGAGGCGCTCGATCGTCTCGTCGCGCTCGGCGATGGCTTCCTCGGACGCCGCCGTGACGCTCGCCACTTCTTCGCGCAGCGCGTCGCGTTCGCCTTCCAGCGTTTCGCCGGCCGCGCGCAGCGCTTCGATGTCGGCCTCGTTGCGTGCCAGCGCGTCGCGGTCGCCGGCGCCGGATTCTTCCGCGAACTTCAAGGCCCAGTCCGCCAGCCCCGCCAGCAATTCCTTCGGCAGCTCGGCCTTGGGCGGCTTGGCCGGCTTGACGTTTGCCGCACGCCACGCGGCCAGGTGCTTGAAGATGGCGTTCGGCGAACCCTCGCCGAGGAAGTCCTGCACCGCTTCGATGGTGACCGCTTCGCCATCGCCCTGCAAACTCTCGGCTGCGCGTGCAACGTCGTCGAATGTGACTTCTTGGCCTGCCATAAGGTCTTGACTCCTGCTTCGTTGGATTTCGGGAGTGCGTATGATACTTCCCGTAGAGAAATTCGGCAGCAATCAAAGAACGAGTGTTGCGCGCCGGACGCGTCCGGCACACGGAAATTTCACAATCGGTAACTTTCAGCCCGTTTGCGCGACCGGCGCGGCCTGCGGGCGGATCTGGTTGCGTCCGCCCTGCTTCGCTTCGTACAGCATGGCGTCGGCCCGCAGGAACAATTCGTTCTCGCTGCGGCCCTCCGGATAGGCCGCCAGGCCGCCGCTGAACGAGAAGCGGCGCACGTCGCCCGGCTTGACCTCGAACGCGATCGCCCCGAACGCCTGGCGCAGCGCGTCGAGCCGGCGCCAGCCCTGCTCCAGCGTGCAATCCCAGAACACGACGACGAATTCCTCGCCGCCGAAGCGGCTCAGCAGGTCGCCCTCTTCCATGCGGGCCGCCAGCGTCAGCGACAAGCGCTTGATGACGATGTCGCCGAAGTAATGACCCCAGGTATCGTTGATGGTCTTGAACTTGTCGATGTCGATGACGCCGAAGCACAGCGGCTTGTTTTCCAGCGCGGCGCGGCAGATAAGGGCCTGCGCCTTTTGCTGCAGGCCGATCTTGTTGAGCAGGCCCGTCGCGCGGTCCTTGCCGATCAGGTCGCGGCTGATGCGGATCTTGGCTGCCCGGTTGAGCAACTGGCGCGCGAGCAGGTCCGGGTCGTCCATCGCCAGCAGAGCGTCGAAGCCGCTGTCGAGGGCGCGCCGCGCCTGCGCCGGATCGGCGCGGCGTTGCAATAGTGTGATTTCGCGTACGGGATCCGCTTCGATATTGCGCTTGAGCACGCGCACGACGGCTTCCGTCCGTTCGTATTCCACGTCCGTGATCAGGACGATATCCGGCTGCAAGTCCTTGACGCGCAGGTGCAGCGTGGTCGGATCGGTGTGGTAGACGATGTCCAGCCGCTGTTCGCGCAGCGCGGCCTCGTCCCAGCCCGGCGGCGCGCCCAGCATCGCCACGCGCACGAGGTCGCCGCGCTTCTGCTGCACGAACAGGTTGAACAGCTTGTCGACGAGGACGTCGTTCGCGATGGGTTTTTCGGCGTAGGCGAGGCAGTTGCTGTCGACGAGCCGTTGCTGCAGCAGGAACCGGCTGCCCTGGCGCACGCTCTGCAGGTAGACGTAGCGGTGGTCGGCCGGCAGCCGTTGCAGCAGCTCGCCCAGCAGCAGGGTCTTGCGCGCGTCGCGCAGGTCGGACTGCATGTTGTGCAGCGCGTCGAGGTCGATCACGTACAGGCTGTCGGCCGCGTCGTGCTCGACGGCGGTCACGAATTCGCTGAGCTCGTGAAAGAAACGGATGTCGAAATCGTACTTGTGCGCGTGCAACTGCAACTCGGCCCGGTTGTCCTTGATGAAGAAGCTGTGCGACAAGAACAACACATGATTCTTGTACAACGAGGTATGCCCTGCCATCTGTTACGCGCCTTCGAAGAGTTGACCGTGGTAGCGTTGCGCCGACCGCCAGCATACCTCCGTTTGCGCCATGCATAGGCAGGAACACGGGATTTTTTTGACTATCTGACCTTCCTCTGACTGTTATCAGGAAAATATGTTGCGCGCTGACAAAAAGATACCAATCAGGCACGCAGGCCGGCCAGGCCACCGAGCTTGTCCGGGTTGCGCACGACATAGATCGCGGCGATGCGGCCGTCCTCGACGTGGATCGACGTGATCGCATCCGGCATGCCATTGCGCCAGGTCAGCAGGCCCGGCATGCCATTGACGGTGATGATGTCGTGGCGCGTCGTCGCATCCGACCACTTGCGTTCGATGCCCGCGACGAGGCGCCCCACGCGGTCGGCGCCGGACACCTGCCTGACGGTCGTCTTGACCTTGCCGCCGCCATCGCCCGTGAACGTGGCGTCCGCCGCGAGCAGCGCCTGCACCTGGGCCGGGTCGGCCGAGCGCGCCGCCTGCACGAAGCGTCCCAGCAATTCCAGGTGCAGCTCGCGGTTGACCGCGAACCGGGGCCGCTCCGCACGCACGCGCTCGCGCGCCCGCTGCAGCACCTTGCGGCAGGCGGCTTTCGTCTTGCCGACCATCGCCGCGACCTCGGGGTAGTCGAAATCGAAGACCTGGTGCAGCAGGAACACGGCGCGCTCCTCCGGCGCCAGCCGCTCGAGCATCAGCAGGAAGGCGGTCGACAGGTCGCCCGCCGCTTCGAGCGCGCTTTCCGGCGAGTCGACCGTGTCTTCGACGAGCGGTTCGGGCAGCCACGGGCCGACGTAATGCTCGCGCTCCGTCAGTGCGCCGCGCAGGCGGTCGATGGAGAGCCGTGTGACGACGGTGACGAGCCACGCTTCCGGCGTGCGCGCCTCGACGCTGCCGCCGTTCTGCCAGCGCAGCCAGGCTTCCTGGACGATGTCCTCGGCGTCGGCGCGCACGCCCAGCATGCGGTAGGCGATCCCGAACAGGCGGGGGCGAAGGCGGACGAATTCGTCAAGGGACGGGGTGGCGGTCTGGGTATCCATATCCATTAGACGGATGAGGCACGCGTTTTGTGACCGCCGATTGTACGCTGCCTCAAGGCTGCGGAAATCCTCCCCGGACTGTCAGGTGGTCGTCGCGCACTCGGCTTCCTGCCGGGTGCGGGCATGCGACTTTCCCGGCCGCACCCGCATCGGTGCGCGCGGCACGTCGAGCCGTACCGGGGTGAGTTTGCCGGCATACGGCGGCATGTCGGGGTCGATCTCGACCGTGCTGCCGTCCGGCGGCGCCCCCGCCAGGAAAGCCCCGATGGCGATGCGGACGATCATCCGGTTCGCCGGTTCCGGCTTCATGCTCAGCTTCTTGTTAACGTAGAGGAACGTACACGACACCCCGCCCGGCGTGGTGATGTCGACTTTCTTCGGCAGGGAAAACCCGTAACGGCCCGTCGCCCACAGCTTGACGACACAGGTTCCGTGCTCCAATGACGAAAAAGTAAAGTTCATGCGGCAATGCTAACCGCCGTAACTCATCTGTACGTTTGGAATTTGTACCAAACCGTAACGCGTGGAACATTCGTTTCCTCGTCACATCTTCAGCTCGAGATTCACCCCCACGCGCGTGGCGCCCTGCTGCCAGCTGGCCTGGCGCGACAGCCCGCCCGCGTCGTCGTACAGGCTTTCCGATGCGCCGTCCATGCCCAGGATATTGTTGAGCGTGAAGCGCAGTTGCAGGGTCGGGTCGAGCCGCCACGCGGCGTAGGCGTCGACGTCGCGCCGCGTGTGCGCGTGGCGGCTCTGCGCGTCCGAGACGCGCACCCAGCCGCCCTGCTGGTAAGCCATGCTGGCGCCGAAGCTGAGCCGATCGCGGCGGTAGTCGAGACCGAGGTTGGCCGACATCGGGGTCTGCCCGTCGAGGCGGTTGTCGGGGCCGGGCCCGGCTGACACTGCGGACCTGTTGCGCTTCCCGGTGGCGCGCCTGTCGCCGCCGGCCGCGGCCGGGTTCAGCAGGCCCAGCGGCAGCTTGACCTCGGCCTCGAGCGAATGCACGCGCGCATCGCCGTCGTTCAGCGGGCGATAGATCCAGCGGCCGTCCGGATCGAGGTCCAGGCGCGTGCGGATATAGTCGCCGATCAGGCGCTGGGTGCCGCTCACGGACACCATCGCGCCCTCCGCCCAGTATTGTTCGAACGCGACGTCGATGCCGTTCGCCAGCTCCGGCTTCAGCCCCGGATTGCCGCTGGAATCCGGCGCGAAGCGCGTGTTCAGCGCGGACAGGTACCGCCGCGCCGTCAACTGGTCGACGGTCGGCGCCTTGTACGTGCGCGTGAGCGCGAGGCGCACCTGGCGGCCGCTCTTGTCGGGGAATTTATAGAGTGTCTGTGCGACGGGGCTCAGCACGTGGCTGCGCGACGTCGTCTCCGGCACGCCGGTCCCGGCACTCTCCGTCTCCACGCCTTCCCAGCGGCCGCCCAGGTACATCGACCACTGCTTCGTGATGTTCCACTCGTCCTGCATGTAGCCGGCCAGGCGCGTGACCTGCGGCTCGTACGCCTCGACGACATGCGTGGCCGGCGCGCCGTCCTGCCGGTCGACGCGGTCGCGCGAGTCCTCGTTGCGCTGGCGGCTCGCATCGATGCCCGTGACGAGCGCGTGCCCATCGAACAGCGAGCGCGCGAACTTGCCGCGGAAGGACATGCGGCGCGGACGATACACCGTGTCCCAGTCGCGCAGCAGGTGGTGCGCGCGGCCGGCCGAATAGTAATCCGTGTCGTTGTCGTTCTCGTCGCGGCTGCGCTCCCCCGACACGCTCACGTCCAGCTTGCCGCCGGCGACTTTCGCGATCCAGCCGATCTCGCCCCGCATCATCCACTGGTCGCCGGACGTGCGGCCCGGCATGTCCATCCAGTCCGGATCGCCGAACGATCCGGCCAGGTTGTCGTTGTGCGACGCCCCCGACCACGCATGGCTGCTGGCCTGCAGCCCCGCCGACAGGTTCAGTTCGTTGTCCTCGTCGATCTTCCAGTTCAGGCGCGGGAACAGGACGCCGCCGCGGTAGGCGCCGCCGCCGTCGTACCCGGTCAGGCGCGACTGCGCCAGGGTGCCGTCCGGCAGCGTCAACCGGTCCGCGCCGCGCGAATGGAAGTCGTTGTGGCCGCCGAACAGCGAACCGTTCACGAAGTACGACAGGCGGCCCACCTTCTCGCCCCACGTGCCGCCCAGCGTGCCGCTTTTCTGCAAGGTCGAACGCGTCGCGTTCAGGCGCAGGTCGCGCTGCGGCTTGCTGACGACCTTGCGCAGCACGATGTTGATGGTGCCCGCGATGGCCTGCATCGAATATTCGGCGCTGGCCGCGCGGATCACTTCGATGCGTTCGATCTGGTCCGGCGTCAGCGCGTCCAGCGAAAAGCCCGGCGGCGGGCGGTCGCCGTTGACGAGGATCTGCGTGTAGCCGTTGCCGAGACCCCGCATCTTGATCGATTTATCCGTCACGGTGACGCCCGGCGCGCGCTTCAGCACGTCGAAGATGTTGTCGTCGCCATACTTGCGGATCTCTTCCGCGGACAGGATGGTCTTGCTGGCCGTGTCGTCGCGGCGCGGGTCGTAGGTGCCGGCCGCGCCCTTCACTTCCACTTTCTGGATCGGTTTGTCCGGGACCTTGTTCTTTTCGGCCGGGGAGATGGTTTGGGCGAACACGGCGCCGGGACAGAACAGCGCGGCGGCGATGGCGAGGCGGAGAGGCGTGGGAGACATCGTGGATAGGCAGATGATTGCGTCAATACGCTGTTACGCGGCAGAGGATATGCAGATTGGTTCGAGGAGCTAACAAATTATGCTAGCCGGAATTGCCGCGTTTGTCACTTCGGCAAAGCGAGCCCGGCGAGGATGACCCGCACGCCCTCTTCCAGGAACGCTTCCGGCGCGCCCGTCTCGCGCTCGGTCAGCACGCGGTTGGCGGCCAGCAGGGTGAAGCCATGGACGTGGGCCCACAACAGGCCCAGGACCATCTTGTCGTCGACCCCGCCCGGCAAGTCGCCCGCCAACCGGCAGCGGTCGATGATGCGCAGCAGGATGGCGCGCGTGCGGTCGAGCGCGGGCAGCGGTTCGGCCTTGTCCCACAGTTCGCGATCGGTGCCGAACATCACCTGGGCATACGACGGATTGTCGACGGCGAAGCGGTAATAGCAGACGCAGGCGGCAAAAATCTGCCGGCGCGGCTCGCGCGCATGCCGGGACGCCGCTTGTTCGAGCGCCTGCGCCAGCATGCCGAAACCGATGTCGCCGATCCGGTTCAGCAATTCCTGCTTCGAGCGGAAATGGCGGTAGGGCGCCATGTGCGAGATGCCGGCCGCGGCCGCGATGTCGCGGAACGTGATGCTGTTCGGGTTGCGCGTACGCATCAGCTCGAGGAAGGTTGCGATGATCACATCCGGCATGCTGCGGCCGCGCCCTTCGCGCTCCGCCACCACGGTCAGTCCTCCCTGCTCCTTCATTGCCACCTCATTGTCTGCCTGGCGTCATTCTACGCGCATGGCGTCCGGATGGCGGCAACTGCGCGAATGAGGCGGATCCGGCCATCGCCGCCGCCGATGTGGCATGCACCCATCACCTACTATTGATTTGACGAAATACGCGTTCCGGCAAGATATAATCGCCCAGCCATGTTCCTGCGCCGACTCTATTTATTGCTGCTCGCCCTGCTGCTGTCCGCGGCAGGCGTGCCCGCATCCGCCGGCAACGTCTACACGTTCAACGGCGGCGCGGTCGGCACCTGTCCGCTGAGCGGCGCCGTCTACACGTGCCCCAGCCTGCCGCTGACGGGCTGGGACGACGACATGGTGATCGCCAGCGGCTACACGGTGAAGATCTCGGCCGACACCACGTTCGGCTACAACCACAGCCTGACGATGAGCGGCAGCGCCGTCCTGATGAGCACCGGCGACCTGAACATCGGCGGCATCGCGACGAATAACCTCAAGATCACCGGCGGCACGCTGGTCGCGGGCGACGTGTTCAGCGTGGGCGCCCAGGACCAGACGCTGACGGCCAATATCCAGGCCGTCACGGCCAACCTGGGCACGGGTTCGGACCTCAAGCTCACGGGCAGCGTGACCGTCACGGGCACCGTCAACGTCGCGTCGCACGCGATCGTCAACGGCCCGATCAGCGGCGCGACGGTCACCACGAACTCGCCCGTCACCCTGAACGGGAACATCGTCGCGACCAAGTCGTTTACGCTCGCCTCCGGCAGCACCGTCAAGGGCAACGTGACGGCGCCCATTGTCAGCCTGCTCGCGTCCAACGCCTCGGTCCAGGGCAACGTCACGGCCAAGACGTCGCTGCAGCTCGGGTCTTCCGACAGCGTCACGGGCGACGTGACCGCCGGCACGCTGACGCTCGACTCGTCCGAGGCGATCATCTATGGCAACGCCACCATCGACAGCGGCGTGTTCAACTGGCACGGCCGCGTCACGAAAACGATCTATTGCTCGGGCGGCACCGCGACCGGCAAGTGCGACTGCGTGTCGAACAACAGCGGCTACGAGGTGAACACGGCCAACGGGCCGCACTGCCAGGGCAATGCGGTTGCGCTGGACCACTTTCTCATCGGCTACGACCCGGCGGGCAGCGTGTGCGCGCCGTCGACGGTGACGATCACCGCGTGCGCCAACCAGGCCTGCACGAGCACGTACGGCGGCGGCGCCACCGTGACGCTCGCCCCGACGGGCCAGTCGGTGGCCATCCCGACGTCGGGCATCGCCCAGGCGACGGTAAACTGGACGCAGGCCGGCACCTTCATGCTCGGCGCGTCCGGCGCGACGACGGCCAACGCCACCACGTGCATGCGCAACGGCGACACGGGGCCGGGCGCCGACTGCAAGGTCGCCGTGGCCAGTTCCGCCTACACGATGACGATGCCCGGCCAGGCCGCCTACGCCGAAGCGTCGTCGCCACCGGTGCTGACCATCGCGGCCGTGCGCTTCGACGCGAAATCGAATTCCTGCGTACCGCTGTTCAACAATACGGAGCGCAACGTCAACTTCACCTGCGCCTACGGCAATCCGACGAGCGGCACGCTGCCCGTCCGCCTGAACGGCGTCGCCCTGAACGGCAGCCAGAATGCCGCGGCGGCCTGCGACAACGGCGGCGCGACGCTGAAACTCGGTTTCAACCAGGAGGGCAAGGCGTCCGTGTCCATGCAGTACGCGGACGCCGGCGCGATGACCGTGAAGGCGACGGACAGCGGCACCGGCAGCCCGCCGCCGGCCAGCGTGACGACGACGTTCGTGCCCGCCAGGTTCGCGATCGCGCTGGCGAGCACGAATGCCCCCTATGTGGCGGGCAAGGAATTCACGGCGACGGTCACGGCCCTGAACGGCAGCGCCACGCCGACCGTGACCCGGAACTTCGGTCGCGAACTGGTCGCCGAAAGCGCGAAACTGGTGCCGGTGACCTGCCTGCCGAAGAACGACAACGGCCTGCTCGCACAGACGGCATCGTCGATCCTCGCCGGCGTGCAGACGACCAAGGCGAGGTGGAGCGAGACCGGCCGCATCGACTTCGTCGCCTCGCTGAACAACGCCGACGGTTACCTCGGCACCCGCCTGCAGCCGGCCACCGCGACGACCAACGCCGCGGCGACCGGCTGTACGGGCGCCGCCGGCGCGTTCAGCCCGGCCTACTTCACGTTCGACACGGACACCGACTGGAAACGCACCTCCACGTTCTTCGGCGGCGCACTGGCGCAATATTATTCGGGCGAACCGAGGATCAAGCTGACCGTCACCGCGCGCAACCTGCAGAACGGCGTCACGCAAAATTACGACGGCACGAATGCGCGCGACGTGGTGTTCACGGGCTTGAATGCCGACGGCAGCGCATTGACGGACGGCGGCGCCTTCAGCCGCTCGACCGGCTATCCGGCCACGGACCTCGTGGGCAAGGCGCAATTGCGGGCGGCGGACTTCAAGGCCGGCGTCGCCACGTGGGCCGGCAGCTACACGTTCACCAAGTCGCCGACGGCGCAGACGCGCCTGCGCGTGCGCGCGACGGAGGACCTGCCCGCCGAACAATACCCCGCCAGCTCGTCGGCGATCCCCGCCGCCGTCACGACGGGCATCGAACCGACCTTGCTGATCCGCAGCGGCCGCATCCGCCTGCCCAGCCGCTTCGGCCCGGCGGGGACCGCGCTCAAGATTCCCGTGTCGCTCGAGTACTACACGGGCCAGGCGTGGGTGCTGAACGCCGAGGACTCGACCACCGCCCTGCCCGCCGGCATCGCATCGACGGGCACGGTGTCCGGCTTCACGATCGCGTCGACCCTGTCGTCCCCGTTCGCGAACGGGAAGGCCGAGCTGGCCCTTACGCCGTCGGCCGCGGCCCATGTCAGCGTGCCGTTCGCGCTCAACCTGGGCACGACGACCGCCAACACGTCCTGCTATGCCGGCAGGGGCACGCAGATGACGGCGAGCACGGGCGCCGCCCTCGCCTTCCTGCGCAGCGCCGATGCATCCTGTGCCGCCGCCGGCATCGTCGACCCGTCCGCGCTCGCCACGTTCGGCGTCTACGCGCCGGAGACGAAGCGCATCATCCACACGCGCGAGGTGTTCCGATGACCTTACGCCTGCGCGCCGGGGGATTCACGATCGTCGAACTGGTCGTCGTCATGGTCATCATCGGCGCGCTGGCCGCCATCGGCATTCCGCGCCTGGTGGGCGACAAGTCGATGGAAGCGGCCGTGTTCGGGGACCAGGTCGTCAGCGGCCTGCGCCGCGCGCAGAAAATCGCGACGGGACACCGCCGGGTCGTCAGCGCCACCGTAGGGTCCAAGGGCGTCGTGCTGCGCGTCAGCGGGAACGGCAATACGTGGATCGCACTCGACGGCGTCGGCGACGGCGATTACGCGACGACCGACAGCGCCCTCACCGTCACGACGGGCACCCTGTACTTCCAGCCCGACGGCCGCGTCACGACGGACGCCGCCGGCGCAACCGCCTGGGTGGGCAGCCTCGACATCACTGGCGCCGTGAACGGCGGCACCAACTTCCGCAGGATCAACGTCCAAGGTGCGACCGGCTATGTCGAATAGATTCACGCGCAGCGCCGGCGTCACGCTGGTCGAACTGATCGTCGCCCTCGTCATCATGGGCGTCGCGCTCGCGGGCATGGTCGCCGTGTACACGGCCACGACGCGGTCCAGCGTGGATCCCGTCATCGTCCAGCAGATGCAGTCGATCGCCGACAACATGATGGAAGAGATCCTGATGAAACCCTTCGCGAAGGGGCCGGGCACTGGCGCACGCATCAACTACGACGACGTGCGCGACTACCAGGCGTACGACAGCGGCACCCAGGGCATCCCCGACGTCGAAGGCAACGTGATCGCGGGACTGGAGCGCTACCGGGTCGTCGTGTCCGTCACCGGGAGCACCGGCTTGCCGGGCGTGCCGTCCGCGGACGTGCTGCTGGTCACGGTCACCGTCTCGGACATGAAGCAAGACCCGAACGCGCCGGGCACCAGCGTCACGCTCACCGGCTGGAGGACCAATCCATCATGACCCGCCAGCGCGGCTTCACCCTCGTCGAACTGATCATCGTGATGGTGCTCGTCGGCGTCATCGCGGGCATCCTCGCCCTGCAGATCCGGCCCGCCATGCAGTCCTACCTCGCGATCCGCCAGCGCGCGAACCTCACGAGCCAGGCCGATACCGCGCTGCGGCGCATCATCGCGGAAGTGCGGACGGCCGTGCCGAACTCGCTGCGCTACACGTGGGAAGGCGGCCAGAGCCAGTGCATCGAATTCGTACCGACGAAGGACGGCGGCCGGTTCCGCACGGCCCTGGATTACGGCACGGATCCGGCGGCGCCCGGCGCCAAGGCCCTGGAGCGCGAGTCGTCCAGCACCGCGTTCAACACGCTGACGAACCACGATACGGGCATCAAGGGCGACTACCTGTTCGTCGGCAACGTGAACGGCAACGACGTCTACAACACCGCCAACAGCTGGCGGATCGATAACGTGGAGCCGGCCGCGAAGCCGACCGACGGCAAGACCCTGATCACCCTCGCCTCTGCGGCGTCTCTCCCCGCCGGCTACGAAGGCGGGCGTTTCGTCGTCATCCCGGGCGGGGAGCGGGCCGTCACCTATACCTGCACGGGCCAGGGTACGGACGCCAACGGCACCGGCAAGGGCGTCATCTACCGCGTGACCGGCTACGCGCCCGCCACGACGCCGTGGAAGAGTTGCCCGACGGGCCCCGCGATCCTCGTCGCCAAGGTCAGCGACTGCAACTTCCTGTACCGCGAAAGCCAGGGCGCCACCCAGCAAAGCGGCTACCTGCAGCTGCGCCTGGGCCTGGCCGAAGGCGGCGAAGCGGCCCGCCTGACGATGGGCGCGCACGTGGAGAACACGCCATGACCGCCCGGCGCGCGGGCGGGTTCGCGTACATCGCGGCCATCGTCTTCCTGCTCGTGCTGGCCGGTTTCGCGCTGGCCGTGCTGCGCCTGTCGGATACGCAGCAGATCACCGTCAACCAGGCCGTCCTCGGCACGCGCGCGAGCCAGGCCGCGCGCACGGGGCTCGAACTGGCGTTCTACCGGCTCAAGCCCGCCGGCGCCGACTGCACGGCCGTGCCGACCGCGCCGGACCTGAAAGCGGCGACCGGTTTCGTGGTGAGCCTGGCGTGCACCATGCAGACCTATTCCGAAGGCCTGACGCCGGACGGCAAGCCCGTGTCGAAGACCATCTTCGAACTCGCCGCCACGGCCTGCAACGGCAGCACGTGCCCGGGCACCAACGCGGACCTCGCGAGCCCGGACTACGTCGAACGCAAGCGCACCGCGTCGATCTGCGTCGCCTCCGACGGCAGCGACTGCTACTGACAGGCCATGCCGCCGCGCGCCCCGCTCTCGCTCGCCGCCTTCGACGCGCTGCTGACGGACGCGCGCAGCCGCCGCATCGAAGGCTGGCGCCGCGGTGCGCTCGAATTCCTCATGTTCGGGATCAAGGAAGCGCGGGCTTGCCTGTTCGCGGGGCTGTTTTTCGCCTGCGTCCTGCTGGCGCCGCGCGCCGGCCTGTTCGGCGTGCCCCGCTACGACCTGCTGCTGGTGGCGGCGCTGGCGATCCAGGCGTGGATGCTGAAGAGCGGGCTGGAAACGCGGGACGAACTGAAGGCGATCTGCCTGTTCCACGCGCTCGGCTTCGCACTGGAGGCGTTCAAGACGTCGAGCGGCATCAAGTCGTGGAGCTATCCCGACTTCGCCTACACGAAAGTGCTTGGGGTACCGCTGTTCTCGGGCTTCATGTACGCGGCGGTGGGCAGCTACATCATCCAGGCGTGGCGCCTGCTCGACCTGCGCGTCCGTCACCATCCGCCGTACTGGATGGCCGCGCTCGTCGCGCTGCTGATCTACCTGAATTTTTTTACGCACCACGCGCTGGGCGATGTGCGCTGGTACCTGGCGGCCGTCGCGCTGGGGCTCTACGCCCGCACGACCGTCAGCTTCCGCCCGCTGGACCGCGAGCGGCGCATGCCGTTATTACTGGGATTCGTGCTGACCGGGTTCTTCATCTGGCTCGCGGAGAACCTCAGCACGTTCTGGGGGTTGTGGCGTTATCCGAACCAGCTGGGCGCCTGGTCGGCCGTCCACGTCGGCAAGTGGAGTTCGTGGTCGCTACTGGTCATCATGACGTTCACGATCGTCGCGAACCTCAAGCACGTCAAAGCGCGGATACACGTACCAGAGCACTAACGCCGGTCTTGGCCAGCGCCATCGCCACGGGCAGCGCGCACAGCACGATCATCACACCGATACGCACCCGGCGGGCGCGCTGCTTCTGTTCCTCGAAACGGGAAACGCGGAAGCCTGCATCCTTGTTCATGGAAATCCTTTCATGCGATATGGATGAGCCAATCATAATATGGAGCCGGAGAAACCCGCGACACGAATGGATTTTCCGTGAATCCGATGCCACCCAGACAAGCTACATTGCGCTGGGGTAAAAGATCAGATTACACCTCCTGGCTATACAAATCCATGAGACAGATCTAACCAAGGTTAAATTCCGCAAATTCGTCTGATTTTATCCACGACAAATCGGCAAGGCGGACGGCTCAGCTGCGGTCGACGACGAGCGCGAGTTGTCCATCGCGCACGACGAATTCCGATTCGCCCCGCAGCGCGAGCCGGGTGCCGGCCGCCGGGCCGCCGGGCACGTCGACGGCGAGCTGGCCGCGCCACGCGACCGCCGCGACGAGGGTGTCGCCGCGCGGCGCGAGCGCCGTCACGCGCTGCTCGCGTTCGGCGAACATCGACTTTGCCCGTTCCGCCAGCACGCGGAACGCGTCGCGTCCGTCGCTGGCCGCGGTCAGCTGGCCGCCCGACCAGTTCTCGAAACGGACGTCGGGGGTCAGGGTATCGAGCATGCCGTCGACATCGAAGGCGTTGTAGGCGGCCACGTAGCGCTCGATCAGGGCGAGGGCGGCCGGTGCGATGCAGGCATGGGACATCGGTCTCTCCTTTCTCGTTTCAAGTAAAACGCCAGGCAATGGCGGATGCGTCGTCCGCCGTTTTCGCGGCCAGTCCGGCGGCCTCCTTGCCGGCCTCGAAGGACCGCAGCTCGTCCAGCAGCGCGTCCAGGCCGCGCGCGCGGCAAGCGTCCAGCAGGCTGCCGTCCGAGTGCAGGCCGTAGGTATCGACGAGGCGGTACAGGCCGTCGCTGAGGACCAGCAGCAGCGCGCCCGGCGGCGCCGACACCCGCGTCCTGCGCGCCGCGAACGGGCCGCGCGGCTCCAGGCACAGGATCGCGGGGTCGGCCGCCGTGTTCTGCTCGTGGCGGCGCGCGCGCAACATCGGCAGCAGCCGCGTCCAGCGCTCGGCCGGGTCGAGGATGCCCTCCGCGACGAGCGCCGCCACCGCGGCCTGGGTCGCCTGTTCCTGCGGGTTCTCGAACGGGTCGAGGTCGCGCACGGCGCCGTCGGGGAGCTGCAGCAGGATCTTGCTGTCGCCCAGGCAGAACAGTTCAAGCGCATGGCTGCCGTCCGCGTCCGGGTCGTGCACGCGCACCCAGGCCAGGGTCGCGATGGGCCAGGCGTACGGCGGCACGTCGGCATGGCCGCCGGCGGCGCGGTACGCGGCCCGTGTGTGTTGCAGCGCTTCCAGCACGAGCGCTTCCTGGTCGCCGTCCGGACGCAGCACGCAGCCCAGGTCCTGGGCGAAGCGGCGCACGAACCAGGCCGGATCGCTGGCGCCGGCCGCCACGCAGCGCTCAGGCGTGAGCGGCGTCGCGCCATCCATCAGCACGAGGTCCGTGACACCTTCGCGCTCGGCCACGACGACGACGTCTTCGTTGATCCGGCCCTTGCCGGCCGACGAAGCGAGGGTGTACCGCATGCTTGCTCCCGGGAGTGTTGTCGTCGTTACTATAAGCCATCCGGATGACGCACGGATGAACCGTGTGGAGCGTGAAAATTGGAGAGTTTGCGGCGCGGGTTTTCGCGTACGATGCTGTCGGACCAACATCACGAGGGCACCATGACGTTCATCGAATCCGTTCAGACCTGCTTCAGGAAATACGCCACCTTCGAGGGCACGGCGCCGCGCTCCGAGTACTGGTGGTTCTTCCTGTTCAACTTCATCGCCAGCATGGTGCTCGCCGCGCTCAGCACCAAGCTCTCGTACGCGTATTCGCTCGCCGCCCTGCTGCCCGGCATCGCCGCCGCCACGCGCCGCCTGCACGATACGGACCGCAGCGGCTGGTGGCAGCTGCTCTACTTCGTCCCGTTGATCGGCGCCATCGTCCTGATCGTGTTCCTGTGCCAGGACAGCCGCCCGAACCGCTACGGCGCCGCCCCTGCCTACGCCGTCTGAGGCCGTTTACAGCAGTCTGATCCCCGGCAAGGTCCGCAACGACGTCTCGCGCATCACCTGCACGAAATCCTCCAGGTAGGCGTCGTCGCGGCCCGTTTCCTTCTTCCCCTGGCGCGTGACCGCGTACAGGCGCCCCGTCAATCCACCCTCCCCGATGCGCTGCTGCGCCACGTAGCCGCGCTGCAGGTACGTCTGCACGGCCCACAGCGGCAGCGCCGCGAAACCCCGCCCGCTCGCCACCAGTTGCAGCATCGCCACCGTCAGCTCCGTCGTGCGGCGCGGCGGTTCCACGCCCGCGGGCCGCAGCACCTGGCGCACGAGGTCGAGCATCTCGTCCGGGACCGGGTACGTGATGAGCGTCTCGCCGGCGAAGTCGGCGGCCACCAGGTGGTCGCGCGCCAGCAGCGGATGGCCCAGCGGGAGGATCGCGACGATGTCGAACTCGAACAGCGGATGGACGCCCACGCCGCGTTCGTCCGCATCGACCTCGGACACGATGGCGACGTCGGCCCGGTCCTGGTGCAGCAGCCCGACGGGGTCGGACTGGAAGCCGGACACGATGTCCTGCTCGACCTCCGGCCAGCGCAGGCGCAGCGCATCCATCGACGGCATCAGCCAGTCGAAGCACGTGTGGCACTCGACGGCGATGCGCAGCTTGCCGGCCCCGTGGCCCGTCAGGCGCGCGATGTCGCGCTCGGCCTTGTCCACGGCCGGGATCACGTCCCGCGCGAGCTCCAGCAGGCGCCGGCCGGCGGGCGTGAATGCGACGGGTGCCGACTTGCGCTCGAACAGCGTCAGGCCGTAGAACTCTTCCAGCGCCTTGAGCTGGTGCGACAGCGCGGACTGGGTGACGTTCTGCAGCGCCGCCGCGCGCGACACGCTTCCCGCTTCGAGCAGGGCCAACAAGGTGCGCAGGTGGCGCAGGTCGAGGATCGAGGTCGGCATGAGCGGAATTCATGTGGACAGAAAAATAATTCGTTTGAATTATGCCCCTTGCTCATCGATGATGACAAGACTTATTCATCCAGATGAGGCAACAACATGATCAAAACTCATATACTCGGCTATCCCCGCATCGGCGCCCAGCGCGAACTGAAATTCGCACTGGAGCGCCACTGGCGCGGCGAGATCGACGAGCAGGCGCTGGAAGCCGTCGCCGCCGACCTGCGTGCGCGCCACTGGGCCGACCAGCGCGCGGCCGGGCTGGACTTCGTCAGCGTGGGCGATTTCGCGTTCTACGACCAGGTGGCCGACCAGGTGCTGCTGTTCGGCTGCGCGCCGGCGCGCTTCAGCTTCACGGGTGCCGAAACCCCGCTGCAGCAATTGTTTACGCTGGCGCGGGGCGTCGCTTCCGAGGCGCACGACGGTTGCGGCTGCGGCCATGCCGGCGACGGCAAACCGGCGCTGGAGATGACCAAGTGGTTCGACACGAACTACCACTACCTCGTGCCGGAATTCGACGCGGCCACGCGCTTCACGCTGGCCCCCGGACGCCTGCTGGACCAGGTGGCGCAGGCGCGTGCGCTGGGCCACGCGGCCAAGGTGACGCTGGTCGGCCCCCTGTCGTTCCTGTGGCTGGGCAAGGCGAAGGACGGCGCCGACCGGCTCGCGCTGCTGGAGTCGCTGCTGCCGCTGTACTGCGACCTGCTGGCGCGCCTGAAGGCGGCGGGCGCCGACTGGGTGCAGCTGGACGAACCGATCCTGGGGCTGGACCTGCCGGGCGACTGGTCGCTCGCGTTCGAACGCGCCTACCACCTGCTGCACGGCGCGGGCGTGCCCCTGCTGCTGGCCACGTACTTCTCGCCGCTGCAGGAAAACCTGAGCCTCGCCTGCAAGCTGCCCGTCGCGGGCCTGCACGTGGACGGCGTGCGCGCGCCGGAAGAACTGCGCCCCGTCGCGGACTGGCTGCCGGACCACAAGGTGCTGTCGGTCGGCATCGTCGACGGGCGCAACATCTGGCGCGCCGACCTGGATGCCTGCCTGGAACGGCTGCGTCCCGTGCTGGAGCGACGCGCCGGCGACTTGTGGCTCGCGCCTTCCTGCTCGCTGCTGCACGTGCCGTTCACGCTCGCGCACGACGCCGCCCTCGACGCGGAACTGCGCACCTGGCTGGCCGGCGCCCGCGAAAAGCTGAACGAGCTGCGCATCCTGAAACAGGCATTGACCGGCGGCGAGCGGGCC
>CBIHRX010000082.1:0-21715 GCA_966212555.1 uncultured Massilia sp. | reverse complement strand
GGCGGCCAACGGCCAGCCATTTGCCGGTCTTCATAGTCGGCAGGCGATCAAACACCGATGGACGGCCATCCGGGTCGTCGTGCGACACGATTTCGCCGGCCGGCTTGTGGTACACCAGCACGCGCGGCGGCTTCTTGGAAACCTTGCGCTGCACCAGCTTGCCGTTGATGCGCACCGCATCGGTCGGCAGGATGCGCTGGCCGATGTGGGCCGGCTCGCCGTTCACCGACACGCGGCCGGCGATGATCAGTTCTTCCATGTCGCGGCGCGAACCGAGGCCCGCTTCCGCCAGCACCTTGTGCAGCTTCGGTGCGTCGTCCTCGGCCGTCAGGTCGCGGCGCGCCTTCGCCGCCTGCGCCTGGCCGCGGCCGCCGTCGTTGGCGTCGAACGCGTCCGACGTGACGAACGAGAACACGGCGTCGGCATCGTTGCCCTTGCCGCCCTTGGCGGGCTTGTTGCCGTGCTTGGCGTTCTTGCCCTTGCCCTGCTGCTGTTGCTGCTGCTGAGGTTGCTGCTTCTGGCCCTGCTGGCCGCCCTGGTCATTCTGCGCCTGCTGGCCGCGCTGCTGGCCCTGCTGTCGTTTCTTCTTCTGCTGCTTGCCGTTGCGCTGGTCGCGGCGCTGTTCGTTGCGACCGGTGTCGGCCGGTGCCGGCTCGGCTGCAACGGCTTCCGCGGCCGGTACCTCGGCTTCGGCGCGGGGCTGGCGCGCTTCGCGCTGCTGGCGTTGCTCGCGCATCTGGCGCGGACCGCGCGGCTTGCGCTGGCCGGCGGCGCCGTCGTCCGCCGGAGCGGCTGCGGCCGGCGCAGGTGCGGACTCGACCGCGGCCGGGGCCGGCGCGGGTGCCGGCTCGGCCGCTGCGGGCACAGCTTCGGCCACGGCCTTGCGGGTACGGGGCTTGCGGGGCGCCGGTTCGGCGGCCGGCGCAACTGCTGCCGGGGTTGCGCCGTCGGCCGCCTCGGCCGCCTTCTGGGCCGCGGTCTTGCGCGTGCGTTTTGGTTTTTCCACGGCGTCCGGCTGCGCGCCCTCGGGTGCGGGTGCGGGCGCCGCCTCCGCCTTCGGCTTGGCGCGACGCTTCGGCTTGGCGGCCGTCTCCGGTCCTGCCTCGGCAGGGGTCGTCTCGTTCATGTCAGTTGGATTCATCATTCGTTTCTTGGTTTTGCTGACCTGGCGCGACGATCAGTCGTTGGACGCGAGCGCTTGGTCGTGTATCGGGACTTCAACGGGTGAAGTGTCGTCAAATTGTTGCAGGGCCGCTTCCAGCGCTTCCAGGCTGCGCCCGGCGCCGATGTCGGCCACCTGCTGCAGCGGCGGCAACTGGGACAGCGCGGCGAGCCCCAGGTCGTCGAGAAACTGCTTCGTCGTGCCCAGCAGCGCGGGGCGCCCGGGCACTTCGCGGTGGCCCACCACATCGATCCAGCCGCGGTCTTCCAGCATCTTGATCGTCTGCGAATTCACCGCCACGCCGCGGATTTCCTCGATGTCGCCGCGCGTCACCGGCTGGCGATAGGCGATGATCGCCAGCGTCTCCAGGGTCGCGCGCGAATACTTCGGCGGCTTTTCCGGCGCGATCCGGTCCAGGTAAGGCTTCATTTCCGGGCGGCTCTGGAAACGCCAGCCCGACGCGAGGCTGACGATCTCGATGCCGCGATCCTGCCAATCCTGGCGCAATTCTTCGAGCAGGATCTTGATCGTATCCGACCCGACGCCGGCGCCGAGGGGCTGGCCGTCTTTATCCACGTCGACGAACAGCTTCTTCATGGCGTGGATCGTCATCGGCTCGCGCGCGCACAGCAAGGCGGTCTCGAGGACCTTCTTGGCCTCATCAGTGTTCATAACGATGTCGTCAGCGGAGTGTGCAACTCTGGATGCTAAGAATCATCAAACAATAACCCCATTCCAGGCAGGCGGCTGCGCGGCAGCCGTCAGACTGAGACTTCATGCTGTGAAACGGGGTTCCATCGCCCGGGTTGGCGTACCGGACGGCATACCGTGAGGGTTTGCGCCCTGGCACGGGGCGGTTCACCGGCAAGTGGACCGCGAACGGTTGATTTTCAAGAGAAACGTAGCTGCCGGCACCATCGGGAGACTGGGCTCTGGAGGCAAGGCTCCTGGCGCCGGGCCAAGCGAACGACATCGTTTCTTCCAACTGACGGCCATTGTACCCGATAAAACCGGGAAAAGAACATTGCCATGCATCGGAACGCGACGGCGCGACCGGTATCACACGCCGGGATGGTCCGCCAGGATGGCCGAAACGCCCACAAAAGCGGGGTAGCCGGCGGTGATCACATAGGTCGGCACCTGTGCCAGGTAGCCGGCAAAGCGGCCCTTCTGCTCGAAGCGGGCGCGGAAGCACGACGCGGCGAAACGCTCGCCCAGGCGCGGCACGATGCCGCCGCCGATGTAGACGCCGCCCTGGGCGCCCAGGGTGACGGCCAGGTTGCCGGCGATGGTGCCCAGCATGCCGCAAAAGACGTCGATGACTTCGTCGCACACCGCGCAGGTGCCGGCCAGGCCGCGGCGCGTGATCTCGGGCGCATCCAGCGCCTCCACGGCACCGCCGCGCAGGTTGGCCAGCGCGCGGTAGATCAGTTCCAGGCCGGAACCGGACAGGAAGCGCTCGGCCGACACGTGTTCGAATTCGCGCCAGGCGAATTGCAGGATGGCCACTTCCGTCTCGTTGGCCGGGGAAAACGTCACATGGCCGCCTTCGCTGCGCAGCGCCGTCCAGGCCGGCTTGACGCCGGCCGGCAGGTTTTCGGCCGGGACCAGGCCGGAGACACCGAGCCCCGTTCCCGCGCCCAGCAGGCCGATCGGGCTGCCCGCGACGGGCGCGCCGCCGCCGACCTGGCGCTTGTCGCCATCCGCCAGGTGCGGCAACGCCATCGCCAGCGCGTAGAAATCGTTGACGACGGCCAGCGCGTCGAATCCGCATTCCAGGCGCAGTGCCTCGATCGAGAATTCCCAGTGATGATTGGTCATGCGCACGAAATCGCCGACGATGGGATTTGCGATCGCGATCGCGCCATGGCGGACGGCACCGGCGGCAGCCACGTGCGGCAGCGCCAGGTAGGCGCGCAGCGCGTCGGCGAGGGTCGCGTAGGCGGCGCAGGACAGGACTTCGATCGACCCGACCGTGCCGGGACCGGTTTCCAGCGCGAAGCGCGCATTCGTACCGCCGATGTCGGCCAGCAGGCGCGGGCTCGTGTAGCGGGCGCTGTCGAGGCGCGGTTCGGTGGACGGATCGACGATGGCAACGGGCGAAACGATCATGGCAGGCCGTAAGAAACAGATTCCTCGAAGCTTAAGGATTTCTTGGCTGCAGCGCAAGCATTTATTGTAGTTTAGGTACATCCGGACCAACATCCGGGTGAATTCACATAAATCCAAGGCACGCGCCGAGTAGTCCAGCTACCAATGCAATGATTGTATGGACGGCATGAGGACGCGCCGGCGCCATGCGGGCGCCGCGCGATGGGACAGGCGGAATGAGGGCTCAGCCGTGCCGCGGCTTGAGCTCGGCGTCGGCCTGGCCGGCCGCGCAGTGGTCGTTCCACGCGTCGAGGCCGCCGTGCAGCGGGCGGGCGCGATGAAAACCGTTCTTGAGGAATGCCTTCGCCACCTGGATCGACGTGACGTCGTTCGGGCAGGAGCAATAGATGACGATGTGGCGGTCCTTGTCGAGCGTGGCCATCAGGCGTTCCGGGACGGCGTCGCCATAGACCAGCGCGCCGGGAATACCCGCTTCCAGCTGGCGCGCGGTGACGCCGCGCGCATCGACGATCAGCGGATCGTGTCCGGCCTCGAGCAGGTCCTTGAGCTCGTCGATCGTGATGCGCGGCAGGTTGGCCCCGCCGAGGTTGCGCTTGCGCTCGATGTACTTGAACAACACGAACAGCGCGAGCAGGAAACCGACGACCATCAGCGCCGTGCTGCCCAGGGTCTCGAACCAGGCGATGACGTCGTCCACGCTGTCGTGGAACCAGGCGCCGAGCCCCATGCCGACGCCGCTCCACAGCAGGCCGCCGGCGACGGACAGCCAGACGAATTGCGGCGTCGTCGTGCCCATGGCGCCCGCGAGCGGCGGCGCGATCGTGTTGAAGCCGGGAATGAACTTGGCCACGACGAGGGATTTCGCGCCCCAGCGGCTGAAATTGTCCTCAGTCTGGCTGACGCAGGAATCCGGCGACAGCGAAATCTTGCACAGCAGGCGCAGGATGCGCTTGCCGTAGTAGCGGCCGGCGCGGAACCAGAAATAATCGCTGATGAGGCAAGCCAGCACGGCCGCGGCCAGGTACAGGGGCCAGTTGGCCCCGCCGTCGACGGCCAGCGCCCCGGCGATGATCAGCACCGGAAACGCGGGAATGGGCAGCCCGATCTGTTCGAGCAGGACGGTCCCGAACACGATCAGGACGCCATACACGTGGATCAGGTGAGAGAGCTGGGTCATCCTGTTATGGTAGCGGAAAACAGATATCGGCGTGGCGAAATCGGCAACGTGCCGGCCCATCCGCAGCCCGCACGCAACACCCAAATTCGGGGTCAGACCCCGTTTTTTGGAAATTGCCCAAGATTGGGGTCTGACCCCGGTATGGCTGCCAGCAGCTGGCGGGTGTACGGATGCTGCGGATTGCGGTAGAGCTCGTCCGCGTCGGCCATTTCGACGACGCTGCCGTGGTGCATCACCATCACGCGGTCCGAGATATACTTCACGACCGACAGGTCGTGCGAGATGAAGATGTAGCTCATCTTGTACTCGTCCTGCAGGTCCTGCAGCAGGTTCAGCACCTGGGCCTGCACGGATACGTCCAGGGCCGACACGGACTCGTCGCACACGAGGATCTCCGGCTTCATCGTCAGGCAGCGCGCGATGGCGATGCGTTGTCTCTGGCCGCCGGAGAATTCGTGCGGATAGCGGTCGAACGCATGCGCAGGCAGGCCGACACGCGTCAGCAGATAGCGCGCGTGTTCGGTACGCTCCGTATCGTTCGCGCCGATGCGGTGGATGCGCATCGGCTCCAGCAGGATCTGCCCGACCGTGAAGCGCGGGTTCAAGGACGCGTACGGATTCTGGAACACGATCTGGATACGCCGCTTGTACGTCTGGAACTCGGCATCGCTCATCGCGACGAGGTCGCGGCCGTCGAACAAGGCAGTACCGCCCGTCGCGCGGTGCAAGCGCAGCAAGGTGAGGCCGACCGTCGTCTTGCCCGATCCCGATTCGCCGACGACGCCCAGCGTTTTCCCGCGCGGGAGCGTGAACGACACGTCCTTCACGGCCTGGAATTCGCGCTTGCCGAACAGGCCTTCGCGCACGTGGAAACTCTTGGCCAGCCCCTTGACCACGAGGATGTCCTCATCGCCCGGCGCATAGCCGCGCGTGCGCTGGGGCAGCGCGGCACCGGCCTCGATGCGGCCGTTCATGTAGTCGTCGATGACGGGCAGCCGCACGGGCCGCGCATCCAGCGGAGGACGGCAGTGCAGCAGCGCGCGCGTGTAGGCGTCGCGGGGATCGCCCAGCACTTGCGCGGCAGCGCCCTCTTCCCGCACCGCGCCATGGCGCATGACGATCACGCGGTCCGCGATCTCGCCGACGAGACCCAGGTCGTGCGTGATGAACAGCACGGCCATGCGGCGGCGCTGCTGGAGCGCCGCGATCAGTTCCATGATCTGCTTCTGGATCGTCACGTCCAGCGCCGTCGTCGGCTCGTCCGCGATCAGGAGCTTCGGTTCGCAGGCGATGGCCATCGCGATCATCACGCGCTGCTGCTGGCCGCCCGACATCTGGCTCGGGTAGGCGTCGATCTTCCGCGCCGGATCGGGAATGCCCACTTCGTCGAGCAGTTCGAGCGTACGCGCGCGCGCCTGCCGCTGGTTCATGCCAAGGTGCAGGCGCAGGACTTCGCCGATCTGGAAGCCGACCGTGAACACGGGGTTCAGCGACGACATCGGCTCCTGGAAGATCATCGCGATGTCCTTGCCGCACAGGCGCCGGCGCTCCGCGCTCGGGAGGTCGAGCAGTTCGCGGCCTTCGAAGCGGATCGACGAGCCGGGATGGACGATCGTCGTCTCGGTCGGCAGCAGGCCCATCACGGCGAGCGAGCTGACGGACTTGCCGCTGCCCGACTCCCCGACCAGCGCGACGGTGGCGTCCGGCGGCAGGCTGAACGAGATGCCCTTCACGGCCTCGAACGTGTTCTTCTTATCGGTCCGGAAGGACACGCGCAGATCATGGACGTCGAGAAGATTCATGGCGCTCATTTCAGTTTCGGATCCAGCGCATCGCGCAGCGAATCGGCGAACAGCGAGAACGCCGTCACGAGCAGGGCCATGGCGGTCGCGGCCGCCGTCAACTGCCACCATTTGCCGAGGATGAGTTCATTCTGCGCCTCGTTCAGCATGCTGCCCCACGAGACGACGCCCACCGGCACGCCGAAGCCGAGGAACGACAGGATCACCTCGGCCTTGATGAAGCCGACCACGAGGATCGACATCTGCACCAGTGCCACGTGCGACACGTTCGGAAAAATGTGCACGAACATCTTGCGCCAGCCGGAGGCGCCGATCGCGTCGGCCGCCATCACGTACTCCCGCGCCTTGTGCTTGATGTACTCGGCGCGGATCAGGCGGTACGGTCCCGTCCAGCCGGTGAGGCCGAGGATCAGCACGATCGTCAGCACGCCCTTCGTCTGCAGCACGGCGGCCACGGTGAGGATCATCAGGATCGAGGGGATCGCCGTGAACACGTTGTAGAACCAGTTGAACAAGTCGTCGACCAGTCCGCCGTAGAAGCCGGACAGCGCGCCGAACAAGGTGCCCAACGCGACGGCGACCAACGCGGCGACGAGGCCCACGACGATCGACGTCTGCCCGCCCTTGATCGTCTTCCGGACGATGTCGTGGCCCCATTTGTCGGCGCCAAACGGCAGCGTCGCGCGCTTGGCCACATGCGCGGCATGGCCGTGACGGGCGAGCTGCGTGCGTAAATCAGCGATGTCGGGCGCCAGCGGATCGAACGCGTTCGGCGGCACCGGGCGCGGCGGCTGCGCGAGCGCGGCCAGCGCCGGATCGGGGCCCACGAACGAAGGCGGCGCGTAATTGACGGCCACCTCGTCTTCCCAGTCGGCGGCGACCAGGCCCGTCGCGGACAGGACCACCGACAGCAGGAACAGGCACACGACGGCCAGCGACGCCATCGCGACGCGGTCGGCGCGCAGGCGGCGCCAGGCCAGCGTCCACAGGCCGGGAGAAGTCGTCACATGCATCATTTGAGCTGCACGCGCGGATCGACGGCCTGGTACATCAGGTCCGCCAGCAGGTTGAACACCATCGTGGCGGCGGCGACGTAGACCGTGATCGCCTTGATCACGGGGAAGTCGCTGCGTTCGACGGCGAGGATCACTTCGCGCCCGATGCCCGGGATGCCGAAGAAGCGCTCGAGCAGGAAGGCGCCGATCAGCAGCGCCGGCAGGTTGGCCATGACGTAGGTGATGATGGGAATGGCGGCGTTGCGCAGCACGTGCACCCAGACGATGCGCCGCTCCGGCAAGCCTTTCGCGCGCGCCGTGCGCACGTAGTCCTGCCCGACCTCGTCCAGCACGAAGCTGCGGAACAGGCGCAAGGTCGGCGCCAGCGACACGGTCAGGCCGATCAGGATCGGCAGGGTGGCGTAGCGCAGCAGGTTTTCCGTGAAATGCTCGCCCCAGCCCTGCACGGGGAACAGCCCCAGCTTATACGCAAGGCCATACTGGAACACGATGATGTAGACGAGGATCGAGATCGACATGCCCACCGTGCACGCGACCATCACGACGCGGTCCGTCAGCGAACCGCGCACGAACGCGACGGCCAGCGCCAGCGCGATGCCGATCGCGGTCTCCAGCACCGTCAGCGGGACGAGCACGGTCAGCGACGGCCCGAGGCGGCTGGCGATGATGTGCGACACGGGCTCGCCCGTCGCCCAGGCGTTGCCGAAATCGAAGGTGACGATCTGCTTCACGAAGATGCCCAGCTGGACGTACCACGGCGCATCGAGCCCCAGCTGGGCGCGGATGTTGGCGATGGCGCGCGCGTCGGCCATCTTGCCCGCCAACAGGTACGACGGGTCGCCGCCGACCCAGTTGAACAGCACGAACACCAGCACGACGACGCCGGCCATCGTCGGCAGCATCTGCCACAGGCGCCGCAGGATATAAGCAAACATCGGGTTTCCCGGGTGATTCATCGAACGCGTTCGGAACTATAGACCAGATTGCGCCGCCCCTGCCGGGAAAAGATGTCATGGGGCCATAACCAAAAGGATGGGCTGTTGTGGCGTTTACGCAATATGCATTGTCATCGTATTGACATATTGCATGCCGCGATGGTCTGATGCGTTGCCAAAAAATGAATTCTAGGTTTTTGGACAATGAGAGAGAGACTACATCATTAGATTTTCCAGTCCGGCATATGCATACCATGAATGTTCCGAATCTGGAATGCATCGATGTTTAGCCTCGCCATCGAAGCCCCATTTGGAGTTGTAATGTATCAAAAGAAAGCTATCGCACAAGCAGTCACGCTCGCCCTCGCCTACGCGGCGCTGGGCGCTGCACCGGCCATGGCGCAAGACGCCCAGGGTCCGATCCAGCGTGTCGAAATCACCGGTTCCAGCATCAAGCGCGCGACCGCCGAAACCGCCTCGCCGGTGCAGGTGGTCAGCCGCGAAGACCTCGCCAAGTCCGGCAAGGGCACCGTCGCGGAATACCTGCAGACGCTGACGTCGGACGGCGCCGGTTCGCTGCCGACCGGTTTCGGCAACGGCTTCGCCGCCGGTTCCACCGCCATCTCGCTGCGCGGCCTGGGCGCCACCTCGACCCTGGTCCTGCTGAACGGCCGCCGCATGGCACCGTTCGCGCGCGCCGACGACGGCCAGAAGAGCTTCACCGACCTGTCGACCGTGCCGATGGAAGCCGTCGAGCGCATCGAGATCCTGAAGGACGGCGCCTCGTCGACCTACGGCGCCGACGCGATCGCGGGCGTGGTCAACATCATCCTGCGCAAGGACTTCATCGGCACGACCGTCAAGGCCGAAGTGGGCGAATCGCGCTACCACGACGCCGGCACCGGCAAGGCCGCCCTCACCTGGGGCAAGGGCCGCCTGGACGAAGACGGCTACAACGTCATGGTCAACGCCGAGTTCTTCGGCAACCAGTCGCTGCTGAACAAGGACCGCGCCAGCCGCGCCTGGATCGGCCACGGCGACATCCGTCCGTGGGGCTATGCCGCCAACACCCAGTTCGCCGCCGGCTACATCACCCCGGGCGCATCGAGCCCGACGCCGACCGGCGCGCTGCGCGATCCGAAGACCGGCAACTACGTCTCGCTGCCGGGCTGCTCGCAGTTCTCCGTCACCACGGCGCAAGACCCGGCCGGCGGCTGCCTGTGGTACCAGGACCAGTTCCGTTCGATGCAGCCGAAGATCGGCGGCATGAACTTCTACACCCGCTTCACCAAGAACCTCTCCAGCGACCTGCAGTTCTACGCCGAAGCCGGCTACTCGAAGCGCGACACCGAATTCACGCTGACCCCGCCGGCGACCAGCTCGACCGTCGCGTTCCCGCCGAACGCCAGCAGCCCGACCGGCGTCATCACCTACGGCAACTCGATCCTGATGTCGCCGCAGCACCCGCAGAACCCGTACGGCGCCGCCGTGCGCCTGCGCTACTCGATGTTCGACGTCGGCCCCAGCACCCGCTCGGCCGACAACGAATTCTCGCGCTTCGTGTTCGGCCTGAAGGGCACGATGGCGGGCTGGGACTTCGACACCGGCGTCGTGCACTCGCACTCGGCCCTGGACCTGAACTACAGCAACATGATCAACATGAAGGTGCTGCAGGCCGCGCTGGGCGATCCGAAGAGCGCCTACTTCCCATACTACATCGGCACGCAGGCCGGCAAGAACCCGGCGTCGCTGTACGCCGCGATGGTGACGAACGCCGTGTCGCATTCGACGACGCAGCTGGACGTCGTCGACTTCAAGGCCTCGCGCGAGCTGATGCAACTGCCGGGCGGCGCCCTGGGCCTCGCGGTCGGTGCCGAATACCGTCACCAGTCGCTGGACAACCCGTCGCTGTCGGGCACGTCGGACGGCTCGATCAACTCGTCGTACGTGGCTGCCGAAGGCACCCAGAACGTGTCGGCCGTGTTCTTCGAAGTGGCCGCGCCGATCGTCAAGACGGTCGAGCTGAACGCCGCCGTCCGCTACGACAAGTACAAGGACTTCTCGTCGACCACGCCGAAATTCGGCGCCAAGTGGACGCCGCTGAAGACGTTCGCGCTGCGCACGACGTATACGGAAGGCTTCCGCGCCCCGGGTCCGGCCGAGTTCAGCCCGGCCAGCCAGAGCACGGGCAGCTCGTCCGTGCGTGACCCGATCCGCTGCCCGGGCGGCGTGCCCGCCGCCGGCGGCGCCACCCAGGTGGATTGCGCGATCTCGATCGGCGCCGTCAAGGTCGGCAACCCGACCCTGCAGCCGGAAAAATCGAAGGGCTACACGCTGGGCATGGTGTGGGATCCGCTGGACGGCACCGCGCTGTCGCTGGACGCCTTCAAGATCAAGCGTTCCAACGAGATCAACCCGCTGTCGTACGTCGAAGCGGCCGCCCTGCCGACCGCGATCCGCAACGACAACAACCTGGTCGTGAACGGCGTCGTGGTGCCGAACTCGGGCACGCTGCTGCTGTCGAAGGCACCGTACCAGAACTCGAGCTTCACCGAAGTCAAGGGTATCGACCTGGACATCAAGCAGCGCTTCCGCCTGGGCGACTACGGCCGCGCCACGCTGGGCCTGACCTGGACCCACGTCGCATCGTGGGTGCGCGCCGAGAAGAACGGCACGCGCTACCAGTACGCCGGCACGCACGGCAACTGCGACACGTCGGACTGCGCCGGTACGCCGAAGGACAAGATCAGCACGACCCTGTCCTGGGACCGCCAGAACCTGAATGTGACGGCGACCGCGAACTACCGCGCCGACATGCAGAACGTGTACTTCGCGGGCGACAAGTGCGCCTCGGCGTACGCGAACGGCTCGCCGGCACCGGGCAACTGCCGCCTGGCGTCGTTCACGACGATCGACCTGTCGGCCCGCTACCAGGTCACGCAGCAGCTGCAGGTCTACGGCTCGATCACGAACCTGTTCGACAAGATCGCACCGCTGGATCCGCTGACCTACGGCGGCATGAGCTACAACCCGATGGACGCCAGCGGCGCCATCGGCCGCTTCTTCAAGGCCGGCGTGCGTTACCAGTTCTGATGACCGGCAGCCGGTTCGCCGGCTGATCGTCGGACGATGAGAGACGGGACAGTGAGCACTCACTGTCCCGTTTGTTTTTGGTGCAGCGCCGCACCAGTATGGGGCAGAAAGTTGTAATTACGCATCAAGAAAAATTCGAATAAAAAACTAAATACAACGTCAATATCAGAACTTCCATTAAGTAATTTTTCTTTAAGGAAAATTAAGTTTGATATTTACAGCAATCATGCATATATGCATATTTACTCGTTGACTTTGTTTATTAGCAATGATGTCATTGTCTTGTAGCAAATAAAAATTCCCTCCCAAAAGGATGGGGGTAGATCAATAACAGGATCTGCGAGCCGGCGCACAGCCGCACCGGCCCAGCTCAGAAGGGACTCAAGACAAATGATGTCGGAAAAAGTTTTATCTCGGTCGGTACGATTGATGTTCGCCGGCGGCATGGCGCTCGGCGCGTCCGTCGCTCATGCACAGGACAATGCCGCAGCACCCACCGCGTCGATGCAGCGCGTGGAAGTGACGGGCTCGCGCATTCCGTCGCTGAACACGGAAGGCGCCAGCCCCGTCACCACCCTGAGCGCCAAGGACATCAAGATCGATGGCGTGCGCAATACCGAAGACCTGCTGAACAACCTGCCCCAGGTGTTCGCGTCGCAGGGTGCCGCGATCTCGAACGGCGCCAGCGGTACCGCCACCGTCGACCTGCGCGGCATGGGCTCGCAGCGTACCCTGGTGCTCGTCAACGGCAAGCGCCTGCCGTCCGGCAGCGTGCTCAGCGTCGCAGCCGACCTGAACCAGATCCCGAGTGAACTGATCCGCCGCGTCGACGTGCTGACCGGCGGCGCCGGCGCCGTGTACGGCTCGGGCGCCGTGTCGGGCGTCGTCAACTTCATCATGAAGGACAACTACGAAGGCGTGGAACTGGAAGCCAACATCTCCGGCGCCAACCACAAGCAGCACAACGACGAGATCCAGGACGTCGTCAACAAGAAGGGTTACCCGCTCCCGGGCAATCACACGTTCGACGCGAAGAAGTACGACTTCAGCATCCTGATGGGCTCGAACTTCGCGGACAACAAGGGTAACGCGACGTTCTTCGCGTCGCACCGCCACGCCGACGCCCTGCTGCAATCGCAGCGCGACTTCTCGGCCTGCTCGCTGGGCGCGTCCGATCCGGGCTTCGCCTGCTCGGGTTCCGGCACCTCGATCGCCCGCGTCGGCTCGTACACTCCGGATGCGAACGGCAATCCGCGCAAGTACGTGTCGGCCACCGATGCCTACAACTTCGGTCCCCTGAACTTCTTCCAGCGTCCGTCGGACGAGTACAACATCAACTCGATGGTGCACTTCGACCTCAACGAGAACGCGCGCATCTACAGCGAATTCAGCTTCCACAACTACACGACCGACGCACAGATCGCGCCGGGCGGCATTTTCTACGGCCAGCAGGCGACGATCGCCTACGAAAACCCGCTGCTGAACGATGCATGGCGCGCCGCCCTGGGCCTGAAGGCACCGGGCGACACCGCCACCGTCTCCGTCGGCAAGCGGAACGTCGAAGGCGGCCCGCGCTCGACCAGCATTACCGACTCCTCGTTCCGCGAAGTGCTGGGCGTGAAGGGCATGGTCGGCGACTGGTCCTACGACGTGTTCGGCCAGTTCGCGCGCGTCAACCACAGCGACCGCGCGACCGGCTACTTCTCGAGCCGCCTGATCGCCAATGCGCTGGACGTCGTCGCCGACCCGGCCACGGGCAAGGCCGTGTGCCGCTCCGTCGTCAACGGCTCCGACACCGCCTGCGTGCCGTACAACCTGTACAAGCAGGGCGGCGTCACCCAGACCGCGCTGGACTACCTGAACGCCACCGGCTCGAACGGCGGCTTCACGCAGCAATCCGTGTTCGGCCTGAACTTCGGCACCGACCTGACCCGCTTCGGCCTGAAACTGCCGACCGCGGAAAGCGGCGCCGGCGTGTCGTTCGGCTACGAGCAGCGCGTCGAAAAACTGGCGTTCGAGCCCGACTACGAAAACCAGACCGGCGACCTGTCCGGTGCCGGCGGCGCCTCCCCGGCCGTCGCGGGCTCGTACAACGTGAAGGAAGCCTTCGGCGAATTCAAGCTGCCGCTGCTGGACAACATGGCCTTCTCGAAGCACATGGACCTGTCCGGTTCGTACCGCCGCTCGCACTACAGCACGGATGCCAAGACCAACACGTTCGGCCTGGGCCTCGACTGGCAGCCGATCGACCAGGTGCGCGTCCGCGGTTCGGCCCAGCGTGCCGTCCGTGCGCCGAACATCTATGAACTGTACACGCCGCAAGCCGTGGTGCTGGCCGGTCCGAACGACGACCCGTGCGGCGGCGAGACCCCGAAAGCCACGCAAGCCCAGTGCGCCAACACGGGCCTGCCGGCTTCGCTGTACGGCAAGGTGCCGGAAAACTCGACCAACCAGTACAACGGCCGTACCGGCGGCAACCCGAACGTCAAGCCGGAAACCGCCAACACGTACACGGTCGGTATCGTGATCGACCCGATCAAGAACCTGACCATCACGCTGGACGCGTTCAAGCTGAAGATCAAGGACGCGATCCAGGCCGTCAACGCCCAGAGCGTGTACACGCAGTGCCTCACGACCGGCAATTCGCTGTACTGCAGCCTGATCCACCGCGACCAGCTCGGTTCGCTGTGGCTGACCCCGAACGGCTACGTCGAGGCCGGCACCACGAACATCGGTTCGCAGGGCACGTCGGGCCTGGACATCGGCGCCAGCTACCGCTCCCGCCTGCCGCAGGGCTACGGCAACCTGGACTTCACGCTGAACGGCACCTACGTGCACAGCTACACCGTGGAGAACCTGCCGGGCAACGGCAGCTACGACTGCACGGGCCTGTACGGCGCGACCTGCGGCACCCCGACCCCGAAATGGCGCCACAAGCTGCGCACGACGTGGTCGAGCCCGTACAACCTGGACCTGTCGCTCACCTGGCGCTACATCGACCGCCTGAAGAACGACATGCTCGATTCGAACCCGCAGCTGGCGGGCGAGCTGGACACGCAGCGCGACGCCTACCTGGCTTCGCGCAGCTACTTCGACCTGAACGGCGTGTACCGCTTCAACCGCAAGCTGGCCGTGAGCTTCGGCATCAACAACCTGCTGGACAAGGATCCGCCGATCGCATCGTCGAGCTCGGTGACGGGTACCTACGGCAACGGCAACACGTTCCCGCAGGTGTACGATTCGTACGGCCGCTTCATCTACGCCAACGTGACCTACCGCTTCTGATCGCCTGATCCGACGCCGTAAAAAAACCGCCGCCGGCTGCGAGGCCGGCGGCGGTTTTCATTTGGCGCGGCGCGGTTAGAGCCGTAGGGTGGGCGGCCCTCCGCCCACGCGTAACGCCAACAAACCGCATGCGTCACGCGTGGGCACGGGGTGCCCACCCTACAGCCCAAAATCGGTTTCATCTTCCGAAAATGCGTTCATGCCTTCGCTCATCGCCGTCACGAGCGCGCGCTCGGGCCCGGTCAGGTGTGGATGCCAGATGTCGAACATCAGGATCGCACGCGGCAAATCGCTGTCGTTCCACGCTTCGTGCTCGATCGTGTCGTCGAACACCCATGCCTTGCCCTCTTCCCACGCGTGCACGTCGTTGCCGACGCGGAAACCGCAGCCCGGCGGCACGACGAGGGGCACGTGCGCCACGAGACGGACGTTGCTGACGCCGCAGTGCGGCGGGATGCGCGTCTTCGGCTTGAGCACGGAGAACATCGCGACGGGCGTGCGGCCCGGCTGGTCCGGCTGCGGCGCACCGGCCAGCAATGCCATCGTGCGCGGGCAGTGCTGCGCATTCGCGTCGTTGACCTTGCCGCCCTCGACGAGATGGAAGGCGCTCCAGCGCAGCGAGTTGTTCAGCTCGGCCCACTGGCGCAGCGGCTGGTCTTCGCCGTACTGCATGTAGGGCGTAAAACCTTCGTCGCCGGCCCGCGCGGCAAGAAACTCCGCGCGGATCGCATCCGTTTCGCGCTCGAACGCATCGAGCCACGGGAAGTCGGCGCGCTCGAAAAAGGTGATGGGCGCCAGGCCCTGGAAATGGAACAGCGCGGGCTGCGGCTCGAAGCGGCGCTTGCGGCCCAGCATGATGGCCAGCGATTCCGTGAAGCGCTGCACGCGTTCGCCGCGCAACTCGCCCAGCAGCGGCGCCATGTGCTCGTCGAGGAAGCGGCCGAAATCGGTGTCGTACTGTTCGCGGTAGGCCAGCGCTTCCTGTACGGCCGGGCGCAGCTCGGGCGGCAGCTGCGGCAGCGGCGGCGCCACCGCGGCGACGGCGCCATGCGCGCGCGCGGCCGCGTGGCGCTTGCCCTGGCGCGTGAGCAGGCCCGCGCGCAGGATCAGCGCGACGAGATCGGTCGGCTCCAGCACGAGCGCGCGCCGGATCGCCTCTTCCTCCCGCGCTTCGTCGCGCTGGGCCATGCAGACGACGGCGAGGTTGATCCATTGCTGCTTGTCGCGCCCGTCGGCAGCGACGAGCCGCTCGAGGAGCGCCCGTGCCTCCGGCAGCGCGCCGGACCGGTAATGCAGCTGCGCCATGCCGAGCAGCGCCGGACCGTGCGTCGGTACCTGTGCCAGGATGCGCTGCCACAGCTGCGCCGCGAGGCGCGGATTGGCGCCCTTCAGCGCCGCCTGGGCCGCGCGTTCCCAGGCTGCGATTTCACCATCGTTGGAAGCCATGCCGCTCCTTCAAGTATGTACATGTACATACCGATTCTGGGGTGGCCGCTTCCTGTTGGCAAGAACTGATTTTGCCGTTCTTTATGCATCGTCGCGCAAGCGGCGTGCGCGCACGCTGGCGGCGAGGTTTTCCAGCACGGCGATGCTCGTCTCCCAGTCGATGCAGCCGTCGGTGACGGACTGGCCGTACGTCAGTTCCTTGCCCGGCACGAGGTCCTGGCGGCCGCCGACGAGGTGCGACTCGACCATCACGCCGACGATGCGCGTATCGCCCGCCGCGATCTGGCTGCCGATGTCGGCGCACACGGGCACCTGGTTCTGCGGATTCTTGCTGCTGTTCGCGTGCGACGCGTCGATCATCAGGCGGCTCGCGAGGCCGTTGGCGGCGAGCTGCTTGCAGGCGTCCTCGACGCTGGCCGCATCGTAGTTCGGCGCCTTGCCGCCGCGCAGGATGATGTGGCAGTCCTCGTTGCCGGCGGTCGACACGATCGCCGAGTGGCCACCCTTCGTCACGGACAGGAAGTGGTGCGGCTGCGACGCCGCCTTGATCGCATCGGCCGCGATCTTGATGTTGCCGTCGGTACCGTTCTTGAAGCCGACCGGGCACGACAGGCCGGACGCCAGCTCGCGGTGCACCTGCGATTCCGTCGTGCGGGCCCCGATGGCGCCCCAGCTGATCAGGTCGGCGATGTACTGCGGGCTGATCACGTCGAGGAATTCGGTGCCGGCCGGCAGGCCCAGTTCATTGATGTCGCGCAGCAGTTCGCGCGCCATGCGCAGGCCGTCGTTGATGCGGAAGCTGTTGTCCATGTACGGGTCGTTGATCATGCCTTTCCAGCCGACCGTCGTGCGCGGCTTCTCGAAGTACACGCGCATGATCACTTCCAGCTCGCCGGCAAAGCGGTGGCGCTGCTCGACGAGGCGGCGGGCGTATTCCATCGCGGCGTTCGGATCGTGGATCGAGCACGGGCCGATCACGACCATCAGGCGGTCGTCCTGGCCGTGCAGGATGCGATGCAGCGCCACGCGCGCCTGCGAGGCGACCTGTTCCGCTTCCGGGGTCACCGGGAATTCGCGGATCAGGTGCGAGGGCGGCGTCAGTTCCTTCATTTCGCGGATGCGTAAGTCGTCGGTGCGAGGCATTGCGGTTCTCCGTTCTTGATCTGGTTAAATTCTGGGGCGTAAAAAAAAAGACCGCCAGCTCGGCGGTCTTTTTGGATTCTGTGTCGGACTCTGTTCTGTTGCTGCGTGAACCTGCCGCTACTCCACCGCCGTTGGGCTGGAATGGCTAAACCAAAAGTAAAAGGTAAAGAAAACGGCGTGGCGCATGGGAGGTTCCGAAGTAGTCGATTGACTATAACAACATTGCATCGACGTTGGCAAGACTTTATTTGGCCTGTGATCTGTCGGTTACGGTTGCCTATACAGGCGATCGGTTGCATCAACCCGACATCTTTTCCGCTGTACCGGACACGCTTGAGAGATGTCAGTTGCTCCTTTATGCAAGATGCAAAAGTCGCAACGAGCCCCGGCCGCATGCACACCGGGTCGACCATCCCACATCGTATTGGAGTCTGGACATGACTGAAACCCCGATATCCCGGACGATCCGACGCCTGTTCGCGGGCGGGGGCGCCATCGGCCTGGCGATCCTGGCATTGCCGGCGCCGGCCCAGGAAGCCGCACCGAAACCCGTCCCGCGCGTCGAGATCACCGGTTCGAACATTCGCCGCTCGGAGGCCGAAACGGCGTCCTCCGTCATCACCGTCAACCGCGCCGACATCGAGCGTTCCGGCAAGGCCACCGTGGCCGAGCTGCTGCAGACGCTGGCCGTCGACAACCAGGGTTCCGTGCCCACCACCTTCGGCAACGGCTTCGCCGCGGGCGCCTCGGGCATCTCGCTGCGCGGGCTGGGCGCGGCGTCCACGCTCGTGCTGCTGAACGGCCGGCGCATGGCCCCGTACGGCCTCGCCGACGACGGCCAGAAGCAGTTCACGGACCTGAACGTGATCCCGACGGATGCCGTCGAGCGGGTCGAGGTCCTGAAGGACGGCGCCTCCGCCATCTACGGCTCGGACGCGATCGCCGGCGTCGTCAACATCATCCTGCGCCGCGACTTCCAGGGCAACACGGTGCGCTTCCAGCGCGGTGCCTCGGACGACTGGGACGGCAAGCGCACGAACATCGCGTTCACCAAGGGCATCGGCAGCCTCGACGCCGACCGCTACAACGTCCTGTTCAGCATCGAGTACAAGAAGTTCGATGAGGTCTGGTACCGCGACCGCGCCGACCGCGACTGGATCGGCCGCAACGACCTGCGCCGCTGGGGCTATTCGGCCGACCAGGCGCTCGGCGGCACCGGTGCGATCCTGCCCGGCACCGGCACGGCCGGCAACGCCATCAACGGCAACGTGCGCAATCCGGCCGACCCGACCAATTACTACAACCGCGGCAACCTGGCCGGCCCCGGCTTCACCCGCACGTTCCCCGGCGCGGCCTGCTCCAACTTCACGAGCCACCCGCAGGGCGATCCCGGCGGCGGCTGCCTGATCGACGCCTCGATGCAGTACAACCAGATCGAGCCGAAGCAGGAAAACCTGAGCTTCTTCCTGCGCGGCACCTACCAGCTGGACCCGGCGATCCAGCTGTACAGCGAATTCAACTGGTACATGAGCCAGACGGATTCGTTCACGACGCCCTCTTCCGTCAGCGCCTCCGTCGGCTTCCCGGGCGGTCCCGTCAACAATGCCGTCGTGCAGCTCGGCGCCACCCATCCTGACAACCCGTATTTCGGCACGGCCGCGCGCATCCGCTACCTGGCGGCCGACGTCGGTCCGCGCAGGTCCAACATCGATTCCAACTTCCTCCGCTGGCTGGGCGGCGCCAGGGGCACGCACTTCGGATGGGACTGGGATTCGTCGCTGCTGTTCTCGCACAACCACGTCAACAACACGCAGAACGGCTACCTGCAGCGCGACGTCGCCTTCGCCCTGCTCGATCCCACTCCCGCCAACATCGCGGCGGCGGCGACGAACAGCCCCGCCTATGCGGCGCTGCCGCTGGGCACGTTCTGGCGCATCGCCGAAAACGCGGGCCAGAATTCGCCGGCGCTGTACGCCGCGCTGTCGCCCACCATCGGCAACGCGGCCAACACCAAGGTCGCGCAGGTCGACGCCAAGGCCACGCGCGAATTCGGCGGCATCCCTTACCTGGCCGGCAACCTGGGCCTCGCGCTGGGCACCGAGTTCCGCCACGAGATGACGGAGCTGCGGCCCACGACCGGCACGGAGCGCGGCAACATCATCGGCCTGGGCTATTCCGCCTATTCCGGCGCCCGCAACGTGTTCGCGCTGTACGGCGAGGGCCTCGCGCCGCTGCCGTTCAACGTGGAAGCGTCGGCGGCCCTGCGCTACGACCACTTCACCGACGTCGGCAGTTCCTGGACGCCGAAATTCGGCCTGAAGTGGACGCCGGTGCGCCAGTTCGCGTTGCGCGGCACGTTCGCACGGGGCTTCCGCGCACCGAGCCCGGCCGAGAACGGCGTCGGCGGCCTGGCCGCCTTCTCGACCGCGGCCGACCCCGTGCGCTGCGCGCTGGGCGTGACGAACGCCTGCAACCCGGCATCGGTGGCGCTGATCACGTCGCCGAACCCGAACCTGTCGCCGGAACGGTCGAAGAGCTACACGCTGGGCGTCATCTGGGACCCGCTGCCGCGCACGAGCATCTCCGTGGACTACTGGAAGATCAAGCGCAAGAACGAGATCAACCAGGAACAGGTCGACGCCGCCATCGCGGCCGGCCACGTGGCGCGCGACCCGGGCAGCGTGAGCGGCATCCCCGGCGATCCCGGCCAGATCACGGCCGTGCTGACCCGCTACGTCAACTCCGCCCAGAGCAAGGTCCGCGGCCTCGACGTGGACGCGCGCTACAACCACCGCCTGCCGGACGCCTGGGGCAATGCCACGTTCGACGTCAAGTACACGCACATCTTCGAATGGCTGCGCACCGAGCAGGACGGCACGTCGCGCGAATTCGCGGGCACGCACGGCAACTGCGACGTGACGAACTGCACGGGCACGCCGGCCGACCGCGTCAACATGCGCTTCGGCTGGGACCGCAACAACCTGCGCGTGTCGGCCAACGTGAACTACCGCGGCGTGCTGGAAAACCGCTTCTTCCGGGGCGACCCGAGCGGTTGCGCCGTGACCTTCGCCAACGGCGCGGATGCCCCGAACGGTTGCGAACTGGCGTCGTTCACGACGGTCGACCTGGTGGTGCGCTGGAAGCCGCAGCAGCGCTGGGAAGTGTTCGGCTCGGTGCAGAACCTGTTCGACAAGATCGCGCCGCTCGACCCGCTGACCTACGGCGCGCAGGCGTACAACCCGCTCGATTACGAAGGTGCGCGCGGGCGCTATGTCACGCTGGGGGCACGGTACTCGTTCTAAGACGCGGCCAAGGAACGTCGCCCCGGCGCAGGCCGGGGCCCACTACTTAGTCACCGGGCCCTTCTCCCGGCATGGTATCCGCCATCAGCCGCAGCTCTTCCGGCGTCAGCTCTTCCGGCTTCTTGCCCTCGAGGCCGTCGAAGTCGGGAGGCTGCTGCGCCTCCTGCTGCGCGGGTGGCTGCCCCTGCGGTGTGGGTGCCGCCGGTTCGGGTTGCTGTGCGTTGGTCTGCGGGGACTGTGCTTGATCGTTGGCCATGTTGCGCTCCTTGCGAGGATAGATCGGTCGGAGCCAGTGTGTCACAAGGGCGGCTCGGATGGCGTCCGCATCGGCGCGACCCGCTCGAGCCTGATCCAGCCGCTGGCCTCGCGGCCCGTGCGCGGATTGCGGTACGCGACGTCCGCATAGTCGCCATACGTGTGCAGGACGGTCAGCACGTCGCCCGGGATCACGAACAGTTGCGGGAGCTTGCACTCGTCCAGCGGCGCCGTGTGGAACCAGGCGCGGCCGGTGCCGGTGATGACGCGCGCGGCCTGCTCGGTGGCCACCGGAAGCCAGCGCGACGCGGCCGTGAGCTGGGCCGCGTCGCAGCGGGTGAGCACGTTGGTGAGCTCCTTCATGCGGTCCTGCATCCAGACGAACTCGTGCACCTGCCCCGTGCCCTCCTGCGCCAGCTGGACGACGAGCTTGTCGCCCGCGCGGCGCGCGCCGAAGCCGGCCAGGCAATCGCCGAACGGTTGCGACATCGTCGCTTCATCGCCCGGTCCGATCTGCAGCAGGGTAAAGCGGTGCCGGCACTGCGGATCGGGCAATGCCGCATCGACGAGCACGTAGTCCGCATCGTCCTGCACGGTCAGCTTGACGACGCTGGCGTTGCCGTCGACCTGCCCGAGCGATGCGCCGCGGAAGCGGATGTCGGAGCGGTCGGGGCCGGGCTGCGCCTCCACCGGCCCGAAGCGGGTGGCCACATTCGTGTGTTCCTGGGCCACGGCATACCACGGCTGCATCGCCACCACGAACGCAACGGCCGCGGTCCGGAAGAACAAACGCCCGCGCGGGGCGGGCGTCATGGTGGAGAAAGCGGCGAAGGCAGATGCCATCGCGGTCAGGCCTGCGTCAGGCCGTGCCGCCGACGGTCACGCCGTCGATGCGCAACGTCGGCTGGCCCACGCCCACGGGGACGCTCTGGCCTTCCTTGCCGCACACGCCCACGCCCGAATCCAGGCGCATGTCGTTGCCGATCA
>CBIHRX010000081.1:0-22466 GCA_966212555.1 uncultured Massilia sp. | reverse complement strand
CCGGCGTCGCGCGCTTCGCCTACAACTGGGCCTTGTCCGAATGGCAGCGGCAGTACGTGGCACACCAGGCCGACCCGGCGCTGCCGGCGCCGTCACAGCTCGCGCTGCGGCGCCAGTTGAACGCGATCAAGCGCGAACAATTCCCCTGATGCTGGACGTCACGAAGAATGCGCCGCAAATGGCGATCATCCAGCTGGGCGAGGCGTTCAAGAACTTCTTCGCGCATCGTGCGCGCTACCCCAGGTTTCGCCGCAAGGGCATCGATGATCGTTTTGCCCTCACGAACGACCAGTTTCGCGTGGACGGCAAGCGCTTTTACATCCCCAAGCTGGGCTGGGTGCGCATGCGCGAAGCGTTGCGCTTTACCGGCCGGATCGTGTCGGCGACCGTTTCCCGCCGCGCGCACCGATGGCATGTCAGCATTACCGTCGACGCGACCGATGCATCCCTGCCACTAGCCGAGAACCAAGGCGTGGCGGGGATCGATCTCGGCGTGTCGGCGCTGGCGACGCTGTCGACGGGAGAACAGTGGCCGGGACCAGAAGCGCTGCGCTCGTTCCTCGACCGGCTGCGGCGGCTGTCGCGGCCGACCGGTGGTACCCGAGCAGCAAGATGTGCTCGCGCTGCGGACACCGGCTGGCAGAACTTGCACTCGGGACACGGAATTGGACCTGTCCCGCGTGCGGGGTGTACCACGACCGCGATGTCAACGCGGCTCTCAACCTGAAGAACATGGCGATGAGTTCCACCGCGACTGCCTGTGGAGGGAATGGCTCTGGTCCCGTGCGCGAGCAAGGGACGAAACCGGTCCCGATGAAGCAGGAACCCAGCGGCAAAAGTTAACTATGGTTAGCTTTGCGTAAGTCTAGGAGAACGGTAAGGCTCGGCGATCCGGTACGTCGGGATCCGGACCAGGTAGGCGGACAGCAGACCCTTCGCCTCGAACCGAGCACGAGACGCAGGCAGCCGAGCGCTCAGACGAGCAGCGCGCCGCCCATCGACGCGGCGATCTCGGACGCTTCGTCGATCATCCGGTGCAGGCTGTCCTCGTCCAGCAGGTAGTCGAGCGCGCTCTCGCTGTGTTCGGGCAAGGGCGGGCGCACCGTGCCGAGCGGCGACGGCACGGTGGCATACATGTTCGCCAGCAGCAGCGTGTCGAGCAGCGACGCGGGCGGCATGTGCAGCCAGGCGCCGCGCAGCTCGAAGATCGCCTCGGCGACCGGCTCGGGCAGCGCCAGCTTGCGCGCCACTTCGCGCGTGACGACGTCCTCGCACAGCTCGGCCCATTTTTCCGGATCGTCATCCAGCAGCCCCGGGAAGCCGTCGGCGCGCGACAGCAGGTAAAAGCCGCCGACCTCGTGCACGATGCCGGCGAACATCGCCGTGTCCGGGTTGACGAAGGTGACGTGGTGCGCGAACACATGGGCCAGCGCGGCCACCTGCACCGTGTGTTCCCACAGCTGCTCGGCCTTGGCGCGCAGGTCCGGGTCCTCGATGCGGGCGCCGAACTGGCGCACGACGAGGCTCGCGACGAGCATCTGCAGGTTGCGGTAGCCGACCCGCGTCACGGCCGAGCGCACGTTGGTGACGGGACGCCCGCTCTGGTTGAACGTCGAGGAATTGGCCAGCGCCACCGTGCGCGCCGCCAGTTGCGGCTCGCCCAGTACGAGGCGGATCGCATCCTCCAGGTGGCAATCGGGATCGTTGAGCGCGTGCTGCAGACGCAGTACGGCGTTCACGCTGGTGGGAAAGGAAATCTCACCGCGCGCCGCTTGGGCGGCGATGGTTCCGAAGGCTTCGAGTCTGTTCACGGCCGCGATTATACCGTGCCCTATCCATCGTAAATGCGTTTCGGCCGGGTTCGTAACAACTTGTGGTAGATCAGCAAAAAAAACGGCCCGCCAACTTCGGCGGGCCGCAGAGGGCAGAATCGGATGGTTTATTTGACCTTGATGGCGCTCTTGACGCTGGACACGCCCTCGACGCCCTTCGCCACTTTCACGGCCTTGTCGGCCTCGGCCTTCGAATTCACGAAACCGCTGAGCATTACGACGCCCTTTTCCGTCTCGACATGGATGCCGAGCGAATCGAGGTTCGGTTCCTTGACGAGGCCGGCTTTCACCTTGGTGGTGATGGCGGTGTCGGAGGCGGCAATGCGGGTCTTGCCGGCGGCGTCGCGGGTCTTGTCGGCCGCATTGTCGGTCGTCTTGTCGCCGGCGCGGTCCATGGCATTGTCGGTCTTCTGGGCGACGGTCGAACCGGCCTCCTTCGTCTTTTCGACGGCGGAATGCGCCACTTCCTTCGTCTTCTCAGCAACTGTCGCGGCCGCGGCCTTCACTTTGTCGCCCGCGGTCGCGGCAGTGTCGCGCGTCTTTGAGGCCGCATCGGCGGCATTCTCGCGCACGGCCGACGGTCTCGTTTCGACCAGGCAGCCCGCCTTCGCATCGGCGCCCATCTGCGCGCACTTGTCGACGGCGGCCGCCTTGGCCGGGTCGCGCGTGTCGGTGCCGGTCACGAGGCCGCCGCCGGACGCCTGGCTGCCCCCGGTGCTGGCGCCGCTGCTCGTCGTGGCCGTGCGGTCGGCCTTGGCGTCGGCCAGGGCCGCCGTGTGCACGGACTTCGCGTTATCCATGCAGCTGTCCTTGTCGGCGCCGCTCTTCGCGTCGCATTTGGCCTTGGCCAGGTCGTACTCGGCGTCGGCGAGGCTGGTGCGCGCGCGGGCGCGGCCGGCTGCCGTGTTGTTGTACTTGGCCAGTGCGTCGGCCTCGGTGCGGATGCGCACCAGCCGGGCTTCGGCCATGCAGATGTCCTTGTCGTTGCCGCTCCGGGCATCGCATTTCGCTGTCGCCGCCCGGTATTCCGACTCCGCCTTCTGCGTGAGGTTACGGTAGGTCGCCGGGTCGTGGTTGAGTGCCGCAGTCGGTGCCGCGGCGAAGCTCGCGCCTGCAGCCGTCGCGAGCAAGGTCGCAATCAGCGTTTTCATGGTCTTGTCCCTGTGTTGTTTGTTGTGACAGCCAGATTTAACGCCCGCACGCCAGGGACCTCTGTGCGGTGCCGTACACTTGTCGGACAAACCATAAACGCCAGCCCGTCGTCCCCGCGAAAGCGGGGATCCATGCCGAGCATCCGAAGTCAGCCCTTTACGAATACCGCGAACGTCTCGACGTACGGATTCCAGTGACTCAGCATGGGTTCCCGCCTGCGCGGGAACGACGGGTGGAAGGCTCACTCGTCGCTCAGCAACCCCTCTTGCCACAACGGCGCGGCGTCCTCGAACGGCTTGCCGGCGCTGCCGAAGCGGGCGCCGTCGCGCGCGAGGCGCACCCACGCGCGGGTGTCGTGGCCGTTGCGCGCCACCGGCTGGTCGTGCCTGAGCTTTTCCAGCCAGGCGTAGATGCGGCCGTAGTCGCCGGGGTGGCGGTCGTGTGTCCAGGCCAGCGCCACCAGGTCGGCATAGCCTTCCTCGCGCCGGGTCTCGCGCATCGCCTTCGAGGCCGCCAGCAGCGACGGATCGTCCGCCGTCTCCTCGTTCACCTCGACGAAGCCGGCCGGCAGCGCATGCCACGCGCCCTGCGCATAGCGCCAGCAATGGCCGATCTCGTGCGCCGCCATCGCCTCGATCAGTTCGCCCTGCTCGGCCGCGGGCACGCCGTCGAGCTGGCGCTCGGCATCGGGATTGCCGCGCAGCGACAGCACGAGCTTGCAGCGGCCGCCGGCGAAGCCCATCGCCATCGGCACGTCGTTGGGGCCGGCCTGCGGCTGCACGACGATGTCGATGGGCAGGTTCAGGCTGCGCGAGTAGGCGAGGACGGGGAGCGCGGCGCCGAGCCAGCGCTGCTCCAGCGGGGTGAGGTCGGCGGCGGCGGCGGGAAGGGCGGCGCACAGGAGCGCGGCGGCAAGGAGGGCTTTGGACATGAAGGGCTTCCCGTTGGATATTTAAAATGCCTAACGGCAATTTTAAATCCGGTCAAAGCCCCTGGTTCAGCAATATTTTTGCGCCTGTCCAAAAGCGTAACCTTGCCTATCCGGCCACGCGCGCCTCGCTGGGCGGATGCCCGATGACGCGCTTGAAAGCGCGGCTGAACGACGCTTCGGAGTCGTAGCCGAGCCGGTTCGCGACGGTCGCCACGCGCATGCCGTCGCGCGCGATCCAGTGCCGCGCCTGGAACATCTTGACCTTGGCGACGTACTTGGCCGGCGTCTCGCCGACGGCGCTGGAAAACTTGTCGATGAAGCTGGAGCGCGACGCGCCCATCACGTCGGCCAGCTCGCCCACCGACCAGTCCCGCTCCGGCTGGCGGTGGATCGCCGCCAGCACGCGGCCGATCTGCGGGCAGCGCACGGCCGCGATCCACCCGCTCGCATCGCTGCACGCGCATTCGACCCACGCGCGGATGATGCTCGCGGCCAGCACGTCGGCCAGGCGCGCCAGGATGCCGCACGCGCCGATGCGGTCGAGCGCGACTTCGCGCTCCATCGCTTCCAGCATCGCGTGCACGGCCGGGTCGCGCTGGCCCAGGTCGGCGGCGCGCATCGCCTCCGGCATCATCGCCAGCAGCGGGTGCAGCGGGTCGAGATTGAAGCGCATCGCGCCGCAGAACAGGACCTGTTCCGCCGCCGCATCCTGCGGGCCGGCGCCGTTCACCAGGTACAGGTTCTCCGACACGGCCTTGCGCGCCAGCGTATCGATCTCCACCGCCGGCAGGTCCGGGCTGCTGGCCATCACGTGCGCCGTGCCGTGCGGCAGCAGCACGGCGTCGCCGGGATTCAGCTGCAGCCAGCCCTTCGCGGCCGTGTACATCCAGCAGCTGCCCTGCGCGACGAAGTGAAAGCTCGCTTCCCGTTTGGCGGGAAACGCGACGGCCCACGGCTCGCGCATCACGCAGCGGCCGTATTCGACGCCGTCGAGGCGCAGGCCGAGCAGGATTTCGGTCAGCGCGTCCTGGCCGGTCTTCGGATCCCTGTTTGGACGAATGGTCATGAGATTCGGATTGAATGACATGGAAAGTCCAGAATCTTAGCCCTACACTGCCGTTTCCACAATATCCTGAGGTATCCGATGAACGAATCCACCTGCATCGACGTTGCCCCCGCGCCCACCGCGGCCCGGGCCGGGGACACCAACTGGGCCGGCATCGTCAGCCTGACGCTGGGCGTGTTCGGCCTCGTGACGGCCGAGTTCCTGCCGGCCAGCCTGCTCACGGCGATGGCCGCCGACCTCGGCGTGTCCGACGGCGCCGCCGGCCAGGCCGTCACCGCTACCGCGGCGGTCGGCGCCGCGGCCGCGCTGACCATCCCCGTGCTCACGCGGAACCTCGACCGCAAGCGGGTGATCCTCGCGCTGACGTCGCTGCTCGTGCTGTCCAACGTGCTGGCCGCGACGGCCGGCAGCCTGCCGGTGCTGATCGCGGCACGGGCGCTGCTGGGCGTCGGGCTCGGCGGCTTCTGGTCGATGGCCGCGGCGCTCGCGATGCGGCTCGTGCCCGAACACCTGTTTGCGCGCGCGATGTCCCTGATCCTCACCGGCGTGTCCGTCGCGACCGTATGCGCGGCGCCGGTCGGCGCCTACATGGGCGACCTGTGGGGCTGGCGCAGCGCGTTCGTGGCGGCGGGTGTCGTCAGCGTCCTCACGCTGGCCGCGCAATGCGTCACCATTCCCGCGCTGCCGCCGAAGGACAACCCGAACGTCAAGGTCCTGTTCGAACTGCTGGGCCGGACGAACGTACGCGTGGCCCTGCTCGCCGTGCTGCTCGTGATTTCCGGGCACTTCGCCGGGTTCACCTACATCCGGCCGTTCATGGAACAGGTCACGCACCTGTCGGTCGGCACCATTTCCGCCGCCCTGCTCGCGTACGGCATCGCGGGCTTCTTCGGCAATATCGCCGGCGGCTTCCTGGCCGAGCGCAGCGAGCGCGTCGCCATCGTGGCAGGCGCCGCCCTGATCGCGGCGCTGGCCGCCACCTTGTGGCTGGCCGGGACGTCGGTCCCCGTGACCGTCGCGGCGATCGCGGCGTGGGGCTTTGCGTTCGGCGCGTTCCCGATCGGCTTCCAGACCTGGATCGTGCGCGCCGCGCCGGACCAGGCCGAGGGCGCGGGCGGCCTGCTCGTCGCCGCATTCCAGATCGCCATCGCCAGCGGCGCCGTGGGCGGCGGCATCCTTGTCGACCGCATCGGCGCGCCGGGCGGCCCCGTCTTCGCCACCGTCGCGCTCACGCTGGGCGCGCTGCTCGTCGTGCGCTACGGCCCGCGCCCCGCATCCAATTAAGGAGATCACCATGACGAATCGCCGTATCGTCCTTGCCGCCCACCCGCAAGGCATCCCTGCCCCGGCCGACTTCCGTCTCGAAGAAACGCCGATCCCGGTGCCGCAGGATGGCCAGGTGCTGCTGCGCACCGAATGGCTGTCGCTCGACCCGTACATGCGCAACCTGATGGAAAAGGTCGGCCCCGGCTATGCGGAGCCGGTGCCGCTGGGCGCGACGATGGTCGGCGGCACGGTCAGCCGCGTCGTCGAATCGCGCCATCCGGACTACCAGGCGGGCGACCTCGTCGTCGCTGCCGCCGGCTGGCAGGACCATGCGCTGTCCGACGGCAGCGGCCTGATGTCCGTCGGGGACGCGGCGCGGCCGTCGCTGGCGCTGGGCACGCTCGGCATGCCGGGTTTTACGGCGTACGTCGGCTTGCTCGACATCGGCATGCCGCAGCCCGGCGAGACGGTGGTCGTCGCGGCGGCCACCGGCGCCGTCGGCTCGGTCGTGGGCCAGATCGCGAAGATCAAGGGTGCGCGCGTCGTCGGCATCGCCGGCGGTCCGGACAAATGCCGGTACGCGGTGGAAGAACTGGGATTCGATGCGTGCGTGGATCATCGCGATCCGCGCTTCGCCGAACTGCTGGCGGCCGCCTGCCCGGACGGGATCGACGTGTATTTCGAGAACGTGGGCGGCGCCGTGTTCGATGCCGTGCAGCCGCTGTTGAACGTGAATGCCCGCGTGCCGGTGTGCGGTTTCATCTCCCACTACAACGGCGGCGTTTCACATGGTCCGGACCGTCTTGCGAAGTGGATGGCGACCCTGCTGTCGAAACGCATCCGCATGCAGGGCTTCATCATCCTGGACCATTACGGGACGCGCTTCGACGCCTTCCGCGACGACATGGCCGGCTGGCTGGCGGCCGGCAGGATCAAGGCGAAGGAAGACGTCGTCGAGGGCCTGGAGAACGCCCCTGCGGCATTCATCGGCCTGCTGCAGGGGAAGAACTTCGGCAAGCTCGTGGTGCGGGTTTGATCACGCGGCGGCGATACGCCCCGGCCGCGCGGCCGGCACGACGGCCCGCCCCGTCGACGGCCGCGCCGCCTGCGCATCCAGTTTAAAAATGCTGACGAGGCGCGCGAGGTTCGCGGCCTCGTCCTGCAGCGCGGATGCGGCCGCGCCGGCCTGCTCGACAAGGGCCGCGTTCTGCTGCGTCGCTTCGTCCATCTGGCCGATGGCGCGGTTGACCTGTTCGATGCCGGCACTCTGCTCCTGGCTCGCATGGCTGATCTCGGCCATGATGTCCGTCACGCGCTTGACGCTCGTGACGATCTCTTCCATCGTGCTGCCCGCCTCGTCGACAAGCTTGGCGCCATCGTCCACCTTGGCGACGGAATCGCCGATCAAGGTCTTGATCTCTTTCGCCGCCGCGGCCGACCGCTGCGCGAGGCTGCGCACTTCGCCCGCGACGACGGCAAAGCCCCGGCCCTGCTCGCCCGCGCGGGCCGCCTCCACCGCCGCGTTGAGCGCGAGGATATTGGTCTGGAACGCGATGCCGTCGATGACGCCGATGATCTCGGCGATCTGCTTCGACGAGTCGTTGATCGACGCCATCGTCTGCACGACCTGCGCCACGACGGCGCCGCCGCGCTGGGCCACGTTCGACGCCGACTCGGCCAGCGTGTTCGCCTGGCGCGCATTGTCCGCGTTCTGGCGCACGGTGCCCGTCAATTCTTCCATCGACGACGCCGTCTCTTCCAGGGTGCCGGCCTGGCGCTCGCTGCGCTCGGACAGGTCCTGGTTGCCGGCCGCGATTTCCGTCGACGCGTTGGCGATCGTGAGCGTGCCCGCGCGCACCTGGCTGACGATGTTCACGAGGCTGTCGCGCATGCCCTTCATCGCGTACAGCAGGCTGGAGCGGTCATCGGGACGCGTCTCGATGGGCACCGACAGGTCGCCGGCCGCGATGGCGCCCGCGATCCCGACGGCGTAATCCGGCTGGCCGCCCAGCTGGCGCAGCAGGCCGTGGCTGATGAACCAGGCCGCGGCCGCGCCGGCTGCGGCGGCGACGGCCAGGATGGCCAGCATCCAGGCAAAGAAGCTGTGCGACAGCGCGCGCGCCTGCGCGGCCGCGTCGTTGTTCAGCTTTTCTTCCAGGTCGATGAGGCGGTTGACGCCGGCGAGCCAGTCGACGAAGGCGGGGCCGGCCTGCTTGTCCAGCAGCGCAGTGGCTTCCGCCGTGTTGTCGGCCTGGCGCAGTGCGACGAGTTGCGCGATCAGGGGCTGCGTGCGGCGCTCGACGTCCTTGATGGCGGCCAGCGCCTGCTTTTCTTCCGGCAGGATGTCGCCGCGTGCCGCGAACAGCTGGTCGAGCGGCGCGGCCGAACGCTGGTAGTCGTCGTCCAGCTTCTTGATCAGGTCGGCGTGGCGCTGCGCCGTCGCGCCGGTCGCGGCCAGGACGACGTCGCGAATGGCGATCGAGCGGTCGTGCACGCTACCGCGGAAATTGATCGCATAGCGTTGCTTGACGCTGTTGACGTCGTTGATGTGGATGAGGATGTCGTCGATCTGGCCGACGCGGTGGATGGCGAGACCGGCCAGCACTGCCATGAGGGCGAGGACGCTGCCGAAACCGAGCGCCAGTCGTTTGCCGATCGTGAGTCCAGTAGTTGTCATTGTGTGCTCGCTTGGTGGGATCGCAATCGATATTTCCAATGGGAAACGATTCCAAATATAGCACACAAATGCCGAAACTGATGCTGAGGCAGGTCGAAGCCCTGCCTTTTTACATGGTTTTACTGCCGAAAATAGCGACGTCGTTCCCGCGGAAGCGGGAACCCATACTGAGCTGGCTAAAGATGCTCAGCTTGGATTCCCGCCTGCGCGGGAATGACGGTTTAACGGCTAACTAATTTCCCCGCCGTCAAGAACGCCGGCCGGATATCGTTCGGCACCGCCTTCATCTTGTCCAGCGCCTTCTGCACGTCCGGACGGATGACGACGTAGCGCTTCATGAGATCCTGCGCGCGGGCGTAGTCGCCCGTCGCTTCGATCGTCAGGAATTCGCGGTCCAGGTCCGCCACGGCGCCCTTGATCTTCGCAAAATCGACGGAGAACGTGCCGTCGCCGTGCGACACGAAGCCGCCCTTGTCGAGCAGGTAGTTCATCTGGATGGCCATGCCGCGCGCATGCGAGTCCGTCAGGCCGAAGTGCAGGGTGCGGAATGCCGACGCGAGGTAGGTGTTGTACAGCTTGCGCTCGGCGGCCGTGCCCTGCCCCAGCGACGCCTTCAGCTGGCCCTTCTCCATCATGTAGGTGAGCGCCCACAGGCCGGTGACGTCGGCCTTCGCTTCCTCGATGGTCGAGTAGGCATCCTTCAGGTCCTGGCGCGGCGTGGAGGGCTGGCCGTTCTGCGTCGTCGCGTGCGGGCCCAGGCCGTGCATGATCTCGTGCGCGAGGATGTGCGTGAAGAACGAGTCGAAGTCGAGGTCCTTCTGGTCGGCCGGGCGCAGCACGAGCTTCGAGATCGGCGTCAGGGTCGCCTCGAACTTGGCTTCCTGGACGTTCTTCAGCATCACGCGCTTGGAACCGCGCTGACTGATGATGCGCTCGTCGTTCGGCAGGTTGTAGGCGGCCGTCTGCACGCCCATGTTGCCGTCGCCGGCGCCGTAGACCTGGTTCACGACGACCATCGGCGCGATCGCCCCGACCTTCGGATTGCGGTACTTCGCATCCAGCGGCAGGTTGTTTTCCAGCTCCTGCATGTGCTTGCCGAAGAAGTTCAGCTTTTCCGTCTCCTTCTGGTCGCGCACGTTCACGTAGGCTTCGAACGCGGCCTTGTAGCCGAACAGCTCGTCGTTGTACGTCTCGTACGGGCCGATCGTGACGTCGACCGGCGAATCGAGATCCATCCACGCGAAGTCGGAGGCGAGGTAGTCGTTCGACAGGAAGGCGTCGGCGCGCAGGTTCAGGAATTTTTTCAGCGACGCGTTGTCGGTGGCGTTCGCGGCGTCCTTCAGCAGTTTCGACAGCTTTTGCAGCTCGGCGCGGTATTCGTCCGAATACTTTACGATCGTGAATTTACCGGCCTTGTCCTTGCGGATGACGGTGAAGAACCACTGCGCCTGTTCCTTGTCGGCGGCCGGCAGGCCGTTCATCCACGTCTCGAGTTCCTGCTTGGTCGCCCCTTCCGGATAAAAGTTGGCGCCGGCCGGCTTTTCGGACGGGATCCCGATGCCGGCGTACTCCGCGGGCATGAAGGATTCGTTGCCGTCGATGATAGACCACGGTCCCTTGTTCAGCCAGAAGTAGTCGCGGCGTGCCTTGCCCAGCGGCGTCGTGTCCTTGTGCAGCGCGGCCCACAGCGCTTCGTTGCCGGACCAGCGCTGGCGCAGCTGCAGGGTGTCGACGATCTTTGCCGCTTCGATCAGCTTGGCGATGGCGACGCGGTCGCCGGCGGAGAGTTTCGCCGTGTCGGCCGTCAGGTCGACGGGGGCGAAGCGCTTGGCCATCGTCTGCAGTTGCGGGGCGGTGGCGGGGGCGGCGTGGACGGTGGCGCACAGGGTCGCTGCGGCCACGGCCAGGGGGGCGAGGAGGTGCTTCATCGGGGTCCCTTGTGAGGTTGGCAATCGGGGGATTGTAATCCTGTTCAGGGGTAATGCTAAGGAAATCAGGCCCTGCCTGCGCAGGGGCGACGGTTCATACGCAGCGTATATCTCCGTCGTTCCCGCGCAGGCGGGATAGTGCCACCGGCACTATCCCCCCAATTTTAGCGAGCCGCTACCGTAGCTTCGGGTGCAGACTGCTGCCAGCCGCCACCCAGCGCCCGCGCGACCGACACCGCCGCCAGCAGCCGCTGCGTGCGGATCTGCGCGGCGGCGCGGTCGGCCGCCAGCGCGGAACGCTGGGCGTCGGTGACGTCCAGGTACGTCGACACACCGCGGTCGAAGCGCGCCTGCGCCACCTGCACGGCGCGCGTGGCGGCTTGCTGCGCCTGCACCTGCACGTCGCCCTGCTTCTGGCGCTGCTGCACGTCCGACAGCGCATCTTCCACTTCGCGCAGCGCCGTCAGCAGGCGGCCTTCGTGGTTCGCGACGGCTTCGTCGTAGCGCGCCTTGGCCAGCTTCACGTTGGCTTCGATGCGGCCGCCCTCGAACACGGGCAGCGACAGCGCGAGCGGCCCGAACGAGAACTGGCGCGCGCTGCCCTTGGCCAGGTTGCTCAGCGTCTCGGATGCATAGCCGAAGTTACCCGTCAGCGACAGGCTCGGATAGAACGCGCCTTCGGCCACGCCCACCTGCGCATTGAAGGCCTTCAGGGTGGCGACGCTCGCGGCGAGGTCCGGACGCTGGCCCAGCAGGCTCGCCGGCAGGCCGACGGGGATCGCGGGCGGCTGCGGCAGCGCGGTGGCCGCGGCCGGGGCCACAATCTCCTGGCTCGGCGACGCGCCCACCAGCACGGCCAGCGCGTGTTCCAGCGTGTTGCGCTGGCGCTGGGCTTCCTGGATGTCGCTTTCCGCGTTGGCGCGCTCGATGCGGGTACGGGAGACGTCCAGTTCGTTCGACAGGCCCGCGTTGAAGCGCGCCTCGATCAGCTGCTGCGATTCGCGGCGCGTGGCCAGCGCATCGTTCAGGATGGCGATATCGGCATCGAGGCCGCGCAGCTGCCAGTACGTCGTCGCGACCTGGCCGGACAGCATCAGCATGACGCCGTCGCGGTCGTCCTGCGCGGCCAGCGCCTGCGCGTCGGCCGCTTCCACGGCGCGGCGCACGCGGCCCCACAGATCGAGCTCGTACGAGAAGTTGGCGCCGACCGAGAACTCGTTGCCCTTGATCGACTGGTGGCCGAACGTCGCGCCCATCGGGCTTTCGGCGGACGTACGCGAATTCGCCACGCCGGCGGAGACGCCCACGGTCGGCAACTGGCTGGCGCGGGTCACACCCAGCTGCGCCTGCGCCTGCACGAGGCGCTGCGCGGCGGCGCGCACGTTCGGGTTGTCGCGCAGGGCGCGTTGTTCCAGCTGGTCCAGCTCCTTGTCGCCGAACACCGTCCACCATGCGGACGGCAGGCGCGCCGCCTGGTCTTGGGGCTCGGCCGCCGCGTGGCGGTAAGCCGGCGTATCGATGCCTTGCGGCGCGACGAAATCCTTGCCGACGGTGCCGCAGGCGGACAGCAGCGCAGGGACGGTCAATGCAACGGCCAGCGCGACGGCAGATTTGATATAAACAGTTTTCATACTTTATCCATTTATTTGGTTCAGTGGCCACCGCCACCGCCGCCGCTGGGCGACTTGAGCTTGTCCGAGAACCACAGCGGGATGATCGCCACGAGCAGGATCATGCCGACGATGAAGAAGCCGTCGTTGTAGGCCATCACGAACGACTCGCGCCGCACGATGCGGTCGATGGCGCCGATGGCCTGCTGGGCCGCGGTCGCCGGGTCGAAGCCCTTGGCGAGGAACGATTGCGTCAGCGCGTCCAGGCGGGCCTGCGTGGCGCTTGATACGAGCGAGACCGATTCGCCCAGGCGCTCCGAATGAAAGTGCTCGCGGTTCGTGAGGGCCGTCGCCAGCAGGGCGATGCCCACCGAGCCGCCCAGGTTGCGGGTCATGTTGAACAGGCTCGAGGCCGACGTCATGTCCTTCGGCGGGATGCCGGCCATGGCGAAGTTCGACAGGGTCAGCATCACGAACGGCTGTCCCAGCGCGCGGATGATCTGCGACAGCATCAGCTGGTCGTAGCCCGTGCTGGCGTCCATGTACGCGTTCATCAGGCACGACACGCCGAACAGCCCGAGGCCGAACGAGCACAGGATGCGGTTGTCGATCTTCTGCGACAGGCGCGCCACGAACGGCATCACGAACAGCTGCGGCAGGCCGACCCACGCGATCACTTCGCCGATCTGCATCGGCGAGTAGCCCGCGATCTGGCCCAGGAACAGCGGCAGCAGGAACGACGAGCCGTACAGGCCCATGCCGATCACAGCGGACAGCGCCGTCGCGACGAGGAAGTTGCGCTGGCCGTACAGGCGCAGGTTGACGAACGGTTCCGGCCGCGAAAAGCCGATCACGATCCAGCCGAGGATCCCGACCAGCGCCAGCGCCGCGAACGTGATGATGAAGCTGGACTCGAACCAGTCCTTCGAATTGCCCTCTTCCAGGAAGATCGTCAGGCTCGCGAGGCCCGTCGCCATGAACGCGATGCCGAGCCAGTCGGCCTTGACGAGCGCCTTCAGGTCCATGGGCTCGCGGTCGATGCCCCAGTACATGCCGGCGATGAGCAGCACGCCCGGCACCCAGTTGATGTAGAAGATCGAGGGCCAGCCGTACAACTCCGTCAGGTAGCCGCCGAGGGTCGGGCCCATTGCGGGCGCCAGCGTGGCGGTCAGGCCGAACATCGCCATGCCTACGGCGCGCTTGGCCGGCGGCAGGCGCGTCATCACGAGGGTCATCGCCATCGGGATCAGCGCGCCGCCCGTAAAACCCTGCATCATGCGGAACACGATCATGCTGGACAGGCTCCAGGCCGCGCCGCACAGCGTGGAGAACAGGAGGAACAGCGCGGTCGTCAGCATCAGGTAGCGGCGCTGGCCGAGGGCGCGCACGAACAGCGCCGTCATCGGGATCACCACGATCTCGGCGCACAGGTAGGCGGTCGAGATCCACGAGCCCTCTTCCTGCGTGGCCGACAGGGTGCCGAGGATGTCGCGCAGCGAAGAGTTGGTGATCTGGATGTCGAGCACCGCCATGAAGGCGCCGAGCATGCCGGCCAGCACCGCGATCCAGGTGCGCGCGTCGATATGCGCACCGTTGGCCGGGGCTCCCGCCGGCGCGTTGTGCGCCATCGGTTTGGCGATCGTCGTGGACATGTCGCTTCCCTGTTATTTGGCGGCAGGCTTCTGGCGCAGGTCGATCTCGACCACGGTCGACATGCCCGGCACGAGACGGCCCGCATACTTCTTGAGGTCTTCCGGCGCGAACGTGATTTTTACCGGCACGCGCTGGACGATCTTCGTGAAGTTGCCGGTCGCGTTATCGGCCGGCAGCAGCGCGAACTGGTTGCCCGACGCCGGCGAGAAGCTGTCCACGCGGCCGACCAGTTCGTGCTTCGGCAGCGCGTCGACTTCGATGTTGACCTGCTGGCCCGGCACGATGCCCGGCAGCTGCGTCTCCTTGAAGTTGGCGACGACCCACACGTCGTCCTGCACGATGGCGGCCAGCTGCTGGCCCGGCTGCACGCGCGCGCCGACTTCCACGCTGCGCTTGCCGACGCGGCCGGACACCGGCGACACGATGCGGTTGTAGCCGAGCTGCTGCCGGGCGTCCTTCAACTGCGCCTGCAGCACTTTCACCTGCGCCTCGAGCACGCCGCGCGCCGACGTGGCGGCGGCGATCTGGGCCTGGGCGGCGCTGGCGTTGTCGCGGCGGGCCGTGACGTCGGCCGTGGCGCCGGCGCGCGCCGCCGTGGCGGCATCGACTTCCGCTTTCGAGACGGCCTTCATCTGGGTGTTGTACAGCTGGCCGTAGCGCTCGGCGTCCTGTTTGGCGCGCACGAGGTTGGCCTGGGCCTGCACGACCTGCGCCTGCGCGGCCGAGGCCTGCGCCCTGGCTTGCTGGATGGCGGCGTCGGCCTGCACGATCTGCTGCTGCACGCTGGCGATCTGGGCCTCGATCTGCTCGACCTTCACGCCCTGGTCGGCCGGATCCAGCTCGGCCAGCACGTCGCCGGCCTTGATGACCTGGTTATCCTCGAACAGCACTTTGGTCACGACGCCCGGGATGCGCGACGACACCGGGTGCACGTGGCCCGTGACGTAGGCGTTCTCGGTCTCGACGAAATTATGGCTGCGGTACCACATGCGGCCACCGGCGGCCAGCGCGGCGGCGGCGATCAGGCCCACCACGATCAGCACGCGCTTCGGCGGTCCCTTGGCGGCATTGGCAGGTGCGGCCGGCGGAACGGCAGCGGTCGGCTTGTGGTCGACCGTGGTTTGCGTATCAGGCATGTGAACTCCGGAAAGAAATGAAATGTGTTCATCGCATTATTGGACAAGTTTTTGCCAAAGTCAAGAAATGAAACGGTTGCATTTCATTAGAGATTCCACTAGCATGGAGCCCATGGACAAACATATGCATGACGCATCCGAATGCCCCGGCAAGGGCGCGGGCCGGCCCAAGGCCGCCGACGTCGAGGCGCGCACGCAGGAGTTGCTGCATACCGCCGGCACCCTGTTCCTCAAGAACGGCTATACGAAGACGAGCCTCGAATCGATCGCCCGCGCGGCGCACGTGGCGGTGCGTACGATCTACGTGAAATTCGGCGGCAAGGAAGGCTTGCTGGCCGCCGTGCTGGCCGCCAAGCGCCATCGCTTCTTCCGCAGCCAGCCGATGGAGACGGATACCCGCCCGCTGCGCGAGATCGTGGACGACTTCGCGCACCAGATGTACGCGCTGGTCACGTCGCAGGAAGCCATCGACCTGCAGCGCATCGTGCTGGCCGAGGCGCCGACGAATCCGGAGCTGGCCGAGGCGTTCTGGAACAGCGGTCCGCGCATGACGCGCGAGATGCTGGCGCGCTTTTTTGCCCGCCCGGACATCCGCGCCCAGATGCGGCCCGACCTGCCGTTCGACCTGCTGCCCTGCCACCTGATGAGCACCATCACGGGCGAACTGGCCATGAACCTCATGCGTCCGCACCGCGCTTTTGACCCGGAAAAGGCGAAGCGCGACCTGGAAGGCCGGCTCGAATTGTTTTATTACAGCATCCTGCCGCCAAGAACTTAATTCTTCCTAGCAAGGACAATGTGCGTCATCGCACCGACCCGATCGGTGGGAACACGTACCCTGTGATCTTTGAAGGAGGATGTCATGAACAAAACAAATACTAAGACGGCAGTTCGCCGCAAGGAGGGTGCATGAGCAAGTCGTCCCGTTATGAATGGCGCGACCAGCAGGCCGCGCTGCACGAGCGCATGAAGGGCTTCCTCGCCAACCCGAGCACGGAACAGCTCGAGGCCGTCGTGGCCGAGATGCGCGCGTATGCGGATGCCGCACAGAGCGGCAGTATCGAGATTCCCCAGCGCTGGACCGCTTACAGTTGAGCTGATACTTTCTCATCCCCGGATCGGCAGGCAGGCGCCTGCCGATTTTTTTTCGCGCTCATTTTCGCGCTTCTCTGGCGCATTTCGCGCCGCCCCGCTGCATTTCGTCGCATCGCCCCCAGCGCAGCGATGCCCCTGGCTACAGTGTGTGCACCAACACAACACTGGAGCCCGTCATGATCCGTACCGCCCTGCTGGCCCTGGCCTTCGCCGCCCCGTTCGCCGTTCACGCCGCCGACCTCGTCATCCACGTCGACAACGTCAAATCGACGACGGGCCAGGTCATGGTCGCCCTGTACGACAACGCCGACGCCTTCCTCAAACAACCCGCCCGCGCGGAGAAAGCGCAAGCGGACCAGGCCGGCACGACGCTCGTCTTCCATGACGTCGCGCCGGGCGACTACGGCTTCGCGGTCTTCCACGACACGAACGACAACGGCCGCATGGACCGCAACCTGATGGGCATCCCCACCGAGCCGATCGCCTTCAGCAACAACGCCCAGGGCCGCATGGGCCCGCCGGACTTCGCGGCCGCCAGACTGGCCGTCCCGGCCGCCGGCCTGCAAACCGCCGTAACCCTGCGCTGATCGAGGAGACCGCCATGCAGCGCCGCCATTTCCTCAAAGCCGGCCTCGGCCTCGCCGCCCTCGGCATCACGGGCCTCGCCCGCGCCGACGCCCGCACGACGTACCAGCGCTTCCACGCCGCCCTCGCCCGCGATCCGGAGCTGATGGTGTATGCGAACCTGGAAGGCAACCAGCAGGGCCGGGCCGGCGTCGAAGGCCGCATCCCGGCCGACTTGCAAGGCACGTTCTTCCGCAACGGCCCCGGCCGTTTCGAACTGGGCGGCGAGCGTTACCACCACTGGTTCGACGGCGACGGCTTCGCCCAAGCGTGGCGCATCGACGGCAACACGGTGACCCACAAGGGCCGCTTCGTCGAGACCCGCAAATTCCTCGACGAATCCGCCGCCGGCCAGTTCCTCTATCCCGCCTTCGGCACTCACATCGCGCGGCGGGGCTTTCGCGACAACGACAGCCTGAACACGGCGAACACGAACCTGCTGCCGTTCAACGACCGCCTGTACGCGCTGTGGGAAGGCGGCTCCGCGACGGAACTCGATCCCGCGACGCTCGCCACGGTCGGCATCCACACGTGGCGCGACGACCTCGCCGCGATGCCGTTCTCCGCGCATCCGAAGATCGAGCCGGACGGCACCCTGTGGAACTTCGGCGCCCTGCCCGGCGGCGACAGGCTCGCCCTGTACCGCATCGGCGCGAACGGCCAGGTGCTGCAGGCGGGCGTGATCGACGTGCCGCAGCTCGCGCTGCAGCACGACTTCGCCGTCAGCGCACGCCACCTCGTGTTCGTCGTGCCGCCGTACGACATGTCCGGCGACGCCAACCTGAGCCTGGCCGACCGTCACGTGTGGGCGGGAGACAAACGCGGCGCCCGCATCGTCGTGGTGGCCAAGGACACGCTCGCGATCCGCCGCGTCCACGAGCTGCCGCCGCGCATGGCGTTCCACTTCGGGAATGCGTGGGACGAGGCCGGCGGCAACGTGACGCACGTCGACCTCGTGCTGCACGACGGCGATTTTTTACAGGCGACGAGCCGCGTGATGGAAGGCGCGCGCGAACCGAACCGTCCCGCGCTGCATGTGGCCATGCGTCTCAGCCTCGACCACGCCGGCGGCAGGGTGTCCACGACGCGCCTGCTCGACGGCGCCGAGTTTCCCCGCGTGATGCCGCAGGTCGTCGGGCGGCGCCATGGCCGGCTCGCCATGTTGTCCAGCGCCGCGCAAAACACGTCGCTCACGCTGGACACGGTGAACGTCGTCGACGTGGAGCGCGGCCGCACGGACAGCTGGCGCTTCGACGCCGGCTGGCGCGCCGAGGAACACGTGCTCGTACCGAAGAAGGGTGCGCGGTCCGAAACGGAGGGCTGGCTCGTGGGCGTCGCGCAGGACACGAACACGGCGACAAGCCTGTTGACCGTGTTCGACGCGGCGCGCGTGGCCGACGGTCCGGTGGCGCTGGCCCGGCTGCCCTATCGCACGCCGCATTGTTTCCATGGTAACTTTCTGGCTGCTTGAAACAAGGACATCATGCCGACACCCGCCACGCCCTCGACGCACCCGCTGGAAACGTTCGCGCCCTTCCGGCGCTGGCGCCCTTCGCCGCTGCGCAACCTCGTCTACACGTTCGTGTGGAACGGCATCATCGGCGTCGCGCTGACGTGCGTGGCGCTGCTGTTCGGCAGCCGCGCGCCGGTCGCCACGCTGCTGACGGAGATGCTGTTCGCGTCGAACGTGATCGGCTTCCTCATCCACGGCATGGTGCACCTGCTGCGCCGCATCGCACCGGGACGCAGCAGCGCGGCGATGCGGGCGGCCAGGGTGCTGCTGACGGCATGCTGCGCCCTGCTCGGCCTGGCCGTCACGGACGCCGTGCTCGGCGGACGCAGTACCTTCGACGCCCTGCTGCACACGGGCCTGATGGCGCGCTACCTGCCGGGCGCCGTCGTGGTCGCGCTGCTGATGGTGGCCGTGCTGACGGCCGGCGAGCGCCGCGTCGCGCGCGAGATCGAGGCCGCGCGCCAGCAGGAGCAAATTGCCGAAGCGGCGCGCCTGCTCGCGGAAGCGAAGCTGCGCACCCTGCAGGCGCAGATCGAGCCGCACTTCCTGTACAACACGCTGGCCAATGTCGTGAGCCTGATCGGCTCCGACCCGGTCCGGGCCCGCCACATGCTCGAGCGCCTGATCGATTTTTTGCGCGCGAGCCTGTCAGCCAGCCGCGCGGAACACGCCACGCTCGGCGCCGAGATCGACCTTGCGCGCGCCTACCTGGATCTGCTGACGGTGCGCATGGGCGCGCGCTTGCGCTACCGCATCGACGTGGACGATGCCTGCCGCGCCGCCACGATCGCGCCGATGCTGATCCAGCCGCTCGTGGAAAACGCCGTCATGCACGGCATCGAACCGAAGGTGGACGGCGGCACGATCGTCGTGCGCGCACGCCGGCTCGACGCCGGCCTGTGCGTGGAAGTCGCCGACGATGGCGTCGGCCTCGTGCCCGCGGCGCCGCGGCCGGGCGGTGGCGTCGGCCTGTCGAACCTGCGCGAGCGCCTGCGCACGCTGTACGGAAATCTTGCTAAAATACAATTGATCGAAAATCAAGACGGAGGCGTCACCTCGCGTCTGATCCTGCCCGTATAACGTCTCATCGAGGTGCCATCATCGAACCCATCCGCGCCCTGCTTGCCGACGACGAACCGCACCTGCTGGCCTACCTCGAAGAACAACTGGCCGCCGCGTGGCCGGACCTGCGCATCGTCGGCCGCGCCGGCAACGGCATCGAGGCGCTGCGCCTCGTCGACGAGCTGGCGCCCGACATCCTCTTCCTCGACATCCAGATGCCGGGCCTGAACGGCCTCGATCTGGCCGCGCGCCTCGTGGACGACCGCAAACATGCGCCGCGCGTCGTGTTCACGACCGCGCACGAGGCGTACGCGCTGCAGGCGTTCGAGCACGCCGCGTTCGACTACCTGCTGAAACCCATCCGGCTGGAGCGGCTGCAGCGCACCGTCGAGCGGTTGAAGGAAGCGCTGGCGGCCCCCGCGCCGGCGGCACCGTCCGCCGACATGCTGGCCGGCCTGCTGCGCCAGCTCGGCATGGCGCCGGCAACCCCGGCGGCGCCCGCCCCGGCCGCGCCGCTGCAATGGATCCGCGCCGCGCAAGGCCAGGAAACGCGGCTGATCGCCATCGACGAAGTCATCTACTTCCAGAGCAACGACAAGTACACGAGCGTGTTCGTGGCCGACGGCGAGCACCTGATCCGCACGCCGATGCGCCAGCTGCGCGACCAGCTCGACCCGCAGCAGTTCTGGCAGATCCACCGCGGCGTGATCGTCGCGGCGCGCCACGTGGCCGGCACGCGCACGGATTTCCGCGGCCGGCTACTCGTCAAGCTGAAGGGCCGCGACGAGCAGCTCGTCGTCAGCCGCAACTACGCCGACCTGTTCCGCCAGATGTAAATCCCGCATTACGAAAAGGTCTTTCACGATCTGCTTCGCCTTTACGAAAAGGTCGTGCATAATAGCGGCTGTCCTATGTCTTATATAAGACTTAGTCGCACGGCAAGATGCGGCGTCGCGGCTGCCGGATCGACGTTTGACGGAGTATGATCCCCCGATCCGCTCACCACGCTGCCACCCGTGGCACGGACAGCCGATGACATTTTAGAAATAGTATTCCAAACCCTCCCGCACATCGAGGAACCAGCGTATGAGCAGTGATCAGACCATCATCTACACCCTAACCGACGAGGCGCCCCTGCTGGCTACCCACGCCTTCCTGCCCGTCGTCGAGACGTTTGCCAAACCCGCCGGCATCCGCATCGAGGAGAGCGACATCTCCGTCGCGGCGCGTATCCTCGCCGTCTTCGCCGACCGCCTGTCGCCGGAGCAGCGCGTGCCGGACACGCTGTCGGAACTCGGCCAGAAGACGCTGCAGCCGGAAGCCAACATCATCAAGCTGCCGAACATCTCGGCATCGGTGGGCCAGCTGCAGGCAGCCATCAAGGAACTGCAGGGCAAGGGCTACAACCTCCCCGACTACCCGGCCGATCCGAAGACGGACGAAGAAAAAGACATCAAGGCCCGCTACGGCAAGTGCATCGGCTCGGCCGTGAACCCGGTCCTGCGCGAAGGTAACTCGGACCGCCGCGCGCCGAAGGCCGTCAAGGAATACGCCCGCAAGAACCCGCACTCGATGGGCGAATGGTCGCAGGCATCGCGCACGCACGTGTCGCACATGACGCACGGCGACTTCTACCACGGCGAAAAGTCGATGACGCTCGACCGCGCGCGCGACGTCAAGATGGAACTGATCACCAAGAGCGGCGAGACCATCGTGCTGAAACCGAAGGTCTCCCTGCTGGACGGCGAGATCATCGACTCGATGTTCATGAGCCGCAAGGCCCTGCTCGAGTTCTACGAACAGCAGATCGAAGACGCGCACAAGACCGGCGTGATGTTCTCGCTGCACGTGAAGGCGACCATGATGAAGGTCTCGCACCCGATCGTGTTCGGCCACGCGGTCCGCACCTTCTACAAGGAAGCCTTCGACAAGCACGGCGACACGCTGGCGGCCCTGGGCGTGAACGTCAACAACGGCATGGCCGACCTGTACAACAAGATCGCCAAGCTGCCGGATTCGCAACGCGAAGAAATCATCCGCGACATCCACGCCTGCCAGGAACACCGCCCGGCGCTGGCGATGGTCGACTCGGCCAAGGGCATCACCAACTTCCACTCGCCGAACGACGTGATCGTCGACGCATCGATGCCGGCAATGATCCGCGCCGGCGGCAAGATGTACGGCGCCGACGGCCGCCTGAAGGAAGTCAAGGCCGTGATCCCGGAATCGACGTTCGCCCGCATCTACCAGGAGATCATCAACTTCTGCAAATGGCATGGCGCCTTCGACCCGCGCACGATGGGTACCGTCCCGAACGTCGGCCTGATGGCCCAGCAGGCCGAGGAATACGGCTCGCACGACAAGACCTTCGAAGTGCAGCACGACGGCGTGGCCAACATCACCGACCTGGCGACGGGCGAAGTGCTGCTGTCGCAGAACGTCGAGCAGGGCGACATCTGGCGCATGTGCCAGGTGAAGGATGCCCCGATCCGCGATTGGGTCAAGCTGGCCGTCACCCGCGCCCGCAACTCCGGCATGCCGGCCGTGTTCTGGCTGGACCCGTACCGTCCGCACGAGAATGAACTGATCAAGAAGGTCAAGACCTACCTGAAGGATCACGACACGGAAGGCCTGGACATCCAGATCATGTCGCAGGTGCGCGCGATGCGCTTCAGCCTGGAGCGCGCATGGCGCGGCCTGGACACCATCTCGGTGACCGGCAACATCCTGCGCGACTACCTGACCGACCTGTTCCCGATCCTGGAACTGGGCACCAGCGCCAAGATGCTGTCGATCGTCCCGCTGATGGCCGGCGGCGGCATGTACGAGACGGGCGCCGGCGGTTCGGCACCGAAGCACGTGCAGCAGCTGACCGAGGAAAACCACCTGCGCTGGGACTCGCTGGGCGAATTCCTCGCGCT
>CBIHRX010000080.1:0-22676 GCA_966212555.1 uncultured Massilia sp. | reverse complement strand
CCGTTCCGCATGGGCGACCTGGCCGGCAACGACGTCGGCTGGTACATCCGCAAGCGCCGCGCCGTCGAGTCGCCGGACGTGAAGTACTCGCAGACGGCCGACCTGCTGTGCGAACAGGGCCGCTTCGGCCAGAAGACGGGCGCCGGCTGGTACGACTACCAGGCGGGCGACCGCACGCCGCGGCCGTCGCCGTGGGTCGACGACATGATCGTCAAGCACTCGCAAGACCTCGGCGTCGCCCGCCGCGCCATCTCCGACGAGGAGATCGTCGAGCGGCTCGTCTACGCGCTGGTCAACGAGGGCGCGCGGATCCTGGAAGAGGGCATCGCGCTGCGCGCTTCCGACATCGACATGGTGTATTTGTCCGGCTACGGCTTCCCGCTGTTCCGCGGCGGCCCGATGTTCTATGCGGACACCGTGGGTCTCCCGGCCGTGCTGGCCGCCGTCGAGAAGCATGCGCGCGGCTACCACGGCGAGGCGTGGACGCCGGCGCCGCTGCTCGTCCGCCTGGCGGGCGAGGGCAAGACGTTCAACGGCTGACGCGCGGCAGCGTCAGCGTCAGCGCGGCCAGCAGCCGCGTCGTGCGGCAAGCAGCCAGTACGGCCGCGCCGTCCGTTAGCGGACAAGACCCGCCTCATGTCCGCTCATGGAGGCTGGGTGGAAGACGTCGCGCGGGACCGGCGCAAGCAGCGCACCCGCAAGGCGGCCGTCGGGGCGTTCATCGAACTGCGGATGACCGAGGGCTACGACGCCGTCGCGATGACGGCGGTGGCCGAGCGCGCGGACCTCGGCCGCTCCACGCTGTACGAGCATTTCCGCACGAAGGACGACCTGCCGGCCGCCGTACTGGCCGAGGAACCGGCACGGCTGTCCGGCGCCGCGGCCGCGCCCGGATAATGTCCCTGATGCGGGCAGGGGGCGCGCCGTGCTAGGCTGTCCACCATGAAGAACGCCCTCCTGATCGCGACCGCCTGCCTGCTCGGACTGTTGTCCACGACGGGCGCGTCGCTGCCTTATCCCATCCTGCCGCCGCTGTTCGTGAACGGCGCGCCGGACAGCCTGACGCACTTCCTCGGGCTGCCGCCGAAGCTCCTGTTCGCGCTGGCGCTGATGGTGAACCCGATCGGCCTGCTGCTGGGCACCGCCGTGCTCGGGTCGCTGTCGGACCGCTACGGCCGCCGCCCGCTGCTGCTCGTGACCGCCGTGGGCGCGGCCATCGGCCACGTACTGACGGCATGGGCGCTGGCCAGCCGTTCGTATCCGCTGTTCCTCATCGCCCGCTTCGGTACGGGTCTCCTGGAAGGCCATAGCGCGATCGTGCGCGCGATGCTGGCGGACCGGCTGCAGGGGCCGCTGCGCAACCATGCGCTGTCATGGCTGAACGGCGCGCTGCACATGGGCTGGCTGGTCGGGCCGTTGCTGGCCGGGTTCACGATCGCATGGGGTATCACGGTCCCGTTCTACATCGCCGCGGGCGCGCTGCTGCTGGGCGCCGTCCTCGTCGGTGCCGCGCTGGAGCGCAAGCCGCGCACGGACGGGCCGTCGTGGTGGAGCGTCGCGCGCGAACGCCATGCGTTCAACCTGTTGCGCCACGACGGCCTGCGCGCGCTGTTCGGCGTGCAGCTGGCGTACACGTGCGGCGTGACGGCGTTCTACGAGTTCTATCCGCTGTGGCTTGTCGAGGTGGGCCATTACGACACGCGCGCGATCGCCCTCGTCAACGTCGGCATGTGCGGCCTGATGACGTGTTCCGCGCTGTTCGCCGGCCGCGCCAGCCGCACCGAGCCCATGCGCCGCGCCGGCTGGCTGGCCGCTTGCGTGGCGCTGGCCATCGGCTCGCTCGGCGTGGGCCATCTGTGGGTGGGTCTCGTGGGCATCATGGCGTTCGGCCTGCCGCACGCGTTCTACAACGCGGTCGTGCAGGCGTGGGCCGCGGACCGCTTCGGCGGCGGCCATGGACAGGGCGCCGTCATGGGCCTGCTGTCGACGACGTTCTGCCTCGCGAACATCCTGATGGCGGCGGCGGGCGCCGTGCTGACGCTGGTCGACACGCGGCTCGTGCTGCTGGCCGGCGCGATCCTGACGGCGTGGGCGGCGAACCGGATGCGGACGTGGGGCAGCGGGGCGATGGCCGGGCCGGCGGCCGCCGTGCCCGGCCCCGACGGCGGTGCGGCCTAGCGCGTCTCCGGCACCAGCGCCTTCAGGATCGGCTTCACGAACTCGTTCTTCTTGAAGTCGTACAGCACGAAGTCGCTGGAGAACTGCCAGTAGCCCCACGCGAATCCATGTTTCTCGGCCGTGCGCGCGACGGTCGACGTCCACAGCACGCGGTCCTCCATCGCGGCCTTGTCGTAGGCGCCGAACTCGCCGAGGAAGACCGGGCGGCCGCTCGCATCGCTCCACGCCTTGACGGCGGCGAAGTCCTGGTCGATGCGCGCGGTCTCCGCCGGCTTGCCGAAGCGGATGCCCGTCGTCGAGCGGATCGGTTCGTCGGCCCACGACGCGCCCTGGTGCGTGAACGGGAACGGATCGTAGTAGTGGAACGTGGCGATGAGGTGCTTGTCGGCGGCCGGCAGCGCCAGGTCCTTCAGGGTGTCGCGGCTGTTCCAGCGCACGCCGCCGACGATGACGTTGCGCGTGGGGTTCGTCTTGCGCATGATGGCGAGCACCTGCGGGAAGCTGGCGTTCCACGTGGCCGCGTCGAACTGGCCGTGCGGCTCGTTGAGCAGCTCGAAGACGACCGTGTTCGGCTCGTTGCGGTAGCGCTCCGCCAGCTGGCTCCACACGGCCTTCAGCTTCGGCATGCAGGCGGCGACGTCTTTCGAACACTCGTCGAAATCGTGTTCGTCGATGATGACGTTGAGGCCGTGCTTCGTCGCCGTCGCGACGACCCAGTCGAGGCGGTTGAGCCATTTCGGATCGAGGCGGTTCTGCGCGTCCAGCGCGCGGAACGAAAACAGCACGACCCGCACGGTCGCAAAACCGGCCTGCTTGATTTTCGCGAAATGCTCGTCCTTGTAGTTGCCCTGGGCGCCGTCGCGCCAGAACGGATCGTAGCCGATGACGTTGACGCCGCGGCCCATCAGCTTCACCTGCTCGTGCGCGGAAATCTCCTTGAACTGCGACGTGGCGGGCGGCGGGTTGGGGGCGGGATCGTCGGCGAAAGCGGCGTGCGCGACGAGGGTGAGCGTGACGGCGGCGGCAAGGCGCGGCAGCTTGGGCATGAAGGGTCTCCATCGTTATCGTTGTGTCCGACGATGGTAGCGCTATCTCGGCCGCCTGCCAAGCGTGTGTCAAATAGCAATTTCCTAAAACCGGGGTCAGACCCCGGTTTTGGGAAATTGCTCAAAAATGGGGTCTGACCCCGGTTCTGGTTTTCGTGACGCGCAACGAAAAAGCCGCCATTGCTGGCGGCTCGTCGGATGGTGCGATGGCAGTGCGTTCAGTCCGCCGCGTAGATATTGTTATCCTTCGTCTCGCGCACGAACGGCATGCCGATGACGACGGTCGCGACGGCGATCGCGATCGGGTACCACAGGCCGTAATAGATGTTGCCGTTGGCCGCGACGAGGGCGAATGCCGTGGTCGGGAGCAGGCCCCCGAACCAGCCGTTGCCGATATGGTAGGGCAGCGACATCGACGTGTAGCGGATGCGGGTCGGGAACATCTCGACGAGCATCGCGGCCACGGGGCCGTACACCATCGTCACGTACAGGACCAGCACGAACAGCAGCAGTACGATCATCGGCTTGTTGATCTGCGTCGGGTCGGCCTTGGCCGGATAGCCGGCGGCCTTGATGGCGGCGCCCAGGTCCTTCTTCAGCGCCGCTTCGCGGGCCTTGCTGGCCTGGTCGAAATTCAGGCCGTCCGGCGTCATCGCCGCGTTGAACGACGGGTAGACCTTGTCGCCGACCTTGACGCTGGCGATGGTGCCGGCCGGCGCGTCCTGGCGCGTGTAGCTGACGGAGGCCGCCGTCAGCTGCGCGGTGGCGATGTCGCACGACGACGGGAATTTCTTCGTGCCCGTGGCGTTGAACTGGAAGTGGCAGGAATCCGGATCGGCCACGACGACGACGGGCGAGTTGTTCAGCGCCGTTTCGAGCGCCGGGTTGCCGTAATGCGTGAGGCCCTTGAAGATCGGGAAGTACGTCAGCGCCGCGATCAGGCAGCCGGCCATGATGATCGTCTTGCGCCCGATGCGGTCGGACAGCGAGCCGAAAAAGATGAAGAACGGCGTCGCCAGCGCGAGCGCGATGGCGATCAGGATGTTGGCCGTCGCGTCGTCGATCTTCAGCGTCTTGGTGAGGAAGAACAGCGCATAGAACTGGCCCGTGTACCAGACGACGGCCTGGCCCATCACGACGCCCAGCAGGGCGATCAGCGCGATCTTTCCGTTCTTCCACGTCAGGAACGCTTCGCTCAGCGGCGCCTTCGACGTCCGGCCTTCGGCCTTCATGCGCGCGAACGCGGGCGACTCGTTCATCGACATGCGGATCCACACCGAGACGGCGAGCAGCAGCACGGAGACGAGGAACGGAATGCGCCAGCCCCACGCGTCGAACGCGGCGGTGTCCATGCCGGCGCGCACGCCCGTGATCACGAGGAGCGACAGGAACAGGCCGAGCGTGGCGGTCGTCTGGATCCATGACGTGAAGTAGCCGCGCCGGCCGTCCGGCGCATGTTCGGCCACGTAGGTGGCGGCGCCGCCGTATTCGCCGCCCAGCGCGAGCCCCTGCAGGATGCGCAAGGTGACGAGGACGATGGGCGCCACGATGCCGATCGACGCATAGCCGGGCAGGAGGCCGACGATGAACGTGGAGCCGCCCATGATCATGATCGTGACGAGGAACGTGTACTTGCGGCCGATCATGTCGCCGAGGCGCCCGAACACGAGCGCGCCGAACGGCCGCACGATGAAGCCGGCCGCGAAGGCGAGCAGCGCGAAGATGAACGAGGTGGTCGGATCGCCGATGAAGAACTGCTTGGCGATCACGGTCGCCAGCGAACCGTATAGATAAAAGTCGTACCATTCGAAGACGGTACCGAGCGAGGAGGCGAAGATGACCTTGCGCTCTTCCTTCGTGAGTCCAACGCCGGACGGCGTGGATTTGCCGCCCGCGGCCATGCCGGGGTTGATTGCCATTGTGGTCTCCTGTCTGATTTTTTTGTGCGCCGCCCGATGGCGCGGGCGATCTGCTGACTGTGCGCCGGGAAGCTTACGGCACGCTTGCTGGAAACTTACGTGGCGCTTACAGGCGGGGCGTCGCCGTCGTCGGACGTGTCATCGTCCTGCGACGCGTCGTCCGCCGACTCGTGCAGCCGTGCATATTTGTACGCCTCCGTCGACCGCTCCAGCGCGAGGCCCAGCGCCGTCGTCAGCTCGCCGCGCGACATGCCCTGTTCGAGCTGCTGGACGGCGAAGCTGTTGCGCAGGGTGCGCCCGCCCGCGCGCGAGACGCCAATGCCGGCCCGTTCGAACGTCGCGCGCGTCTGCCGGTAGACGGTCGCCTTGTGCAGCGGCTCGCCTTCCAGGTTCGCGGGGAACACGAGGTCCCCGGGAATCTCGAGCTCATCCCGTTCCTTCAGCCATGCGGTCAGTTCGGCCACGCCGGCGCGCGGCAAGGTCGTCGTGTGTTCGTAGCTCGTGCGGTGCTTCGCTTCCGGCGTGATGTTCAATGTGATGGCGCCGTCGATGTCGGGCTGGCGGCCCACTTCGTCCAGCAGCAGGCCGATGGCTTCCGCCACGCGCAGGCCGGAAAGGGCCATCACGATCTGCATCGCACGGTCGCGCCGGCGTTTCCAGCCGGCGTGGCCCTCCATGTCCTCCGTGCGGCCGGCGGGCAGGGCGGCCAGGAAGCGTTGCAGGTCGTCCGTGCTCAGCGCCGTCATCGGCGCGTCTTCCGCGAGGTGGGCGCGGTCCGTTGAGATGATGGCCTCGCGGGCCGGGTTCGGCGAGCGGCCCAGGTATTCGAAGCAGCGTTCCAGCAGGCGCAGGTAGCGGTAGGCGATCTTGCTGTTGAGGTCGCGCTGGCCATCCTTCGACAGCTCGATGAAGCGGCGCAGGTCGGCCGCGTTCACGGTCGACATGCGCAGGCCCCGTTCGAGCATCCACGTGGCGAATTTGCCAAACATGAACTTGTAGATCGCGGCGGATTCCTTCGACACGGGCAGCGGGACGTCGCGCTGGCGGCTGGACGTGAGGACGAATTCCGGCGTGACGACGAAGGCGGCGAACGCCTCGACGGGGCGCTTGTCCCAGTCGGCGAGGGAAGGTGGAGGGCTCATGTCGCCATCATACTGCAACTAACCGACTTGGTGCGCGCGCGAACGGGGGCCTGGCAAGCGCGACAGAAATTCCGGCAATATACTCGTTGATCTTTACAACAATACACACCAGGGGAGCATCATGTCCGACCATCCACCCGAAGGCCTTCCGGCATACCGTATCCTCACCGGCCCCGACGACGCGGCGTTCTGCCGCCGCGTCAGCGCCGCGCTGGAGCAGGGCTATCTGCTCTACGGTTCGCCCACCGCGACGTTCAACGGCGAATCCGTCATCGTGGCACAGGCGATCATCTGGCCCAGCAGGCGGTCTTCGATCGCGTAGGGAAATCCGCCACCCGGCTGCAAGACGATCGGTCGGGTGTATCCTGAAATTATGCAACTAACCGACAATCGCAACACGCCCAAACCAACCCCGCCACCAACGGGCGAGGGCAGGCGCGCCCCGGCACTCTTATAATGGGGGCGCGGCATCCTTCGAGACGGGACGCCGCGACAGTCCAACACCAAACGCTACAAAGGAAATCCATGCTCAAGCACATCGTCATGTGGAAACTGAAGGACCACGCCGAGGGCGCCGACCGCGCCGCCAACGCCATCGAAATGAAGCGCCGCCTGGACGAATGCGCCAGCATCGTGCCCGGCCAGGTCAAGTTCGAGGTCGTCATCGCCCAGCCCGGCCTGGAAGCCACGTACGACGTCGTGCTGTACTCCGAGTTCGAGGACAAGGCCGCACTCGACGCCTACATCAAGCATCCGGTGCACCAGGCCGTGGTGCCGTTCATCGGCGCGATCCGCGAGGGTCGCCAGTGCATGGACTATGAAGTCTGACGCATGAAGTAACAGCGACGAGGAGGTCGCCATGGAGAATTTCGCGGGACGGGTGGCCGTCATCACGGGCGCCGGCAGCGGACTCGGACGCGAGTTCGCCAACGAGGCGGCCCGGCTGGGCATGAAGCTGGTCCTGGCCGACGTCGACGCGCATGCACTGGAACAGGCCGCCGACGCATTGCAGGCCGGCGGCGCCGACGTGCTGGCGATGGTCTGCGACGTGCGCAAGGCCGCGCACGTGGAGGAACTGGCGGATGCGGCGATGATCCGCTACGGCGGCGTGCACCTGTTGTTCAACAATGCCGGCGTCGCCACGGCGGGCCTGGTCTGGGAATACACCGAAGCCGACTGGGACTGGGTGCTGGGCGTGAACCTGTGGGGCGTGATCCATGGCGTGCGCGTGTTCACGCCGCTGATGCTCGATGCCGCGCGCCGCGATCCCGGCTACGCAGGCCATATCGTGAACACGGCGTCGATGGCCGGCCTGCTGGTGCCGCCCGCGATGGGCGCGTACAACGTGTCCAAGCATGCCGTGGTCGCGCTGTCGGAGACGCTGTTCCATGACCTGCGCCTCGTCGACGCGAAGGTGGGAGCGTCCGTCCTGTGCCCGTATTTCGTCCCGACGGCGATCGCGCACTCGGAACGGCACCGCCCCGGCGACCTGCGTCACGACGCGCCGCCGACGCCCGGCCGCCAGGCGGGGCAGGCGTTGCTCGAACAGGCGGTGGCCGGCGGCGCGATGTCCGCGGCGGACGTGGCCCGCATCACGTTCGACGGCATCCGCCGCGGCGATTTCTACATCTGCACGCAGCCGCAGACGCTGCAGGCCGTGTCCCAACGCATGGACGCCATCGTGCATGGCGATCCGCCGGCCGACCCGTACGCGGCCACGCCCGAATACACCGCCATGCTGAAAGCGGCCGTTCAGGGCTCGGCAAAGTAGGGCGGCACGTTCGCCGCGATGTGCGCGAACTCCGCCGGCGACAGCGGCAGCTTGCGGAAGGCGGCCCACGACTCGCGTGGACGCAGGTTGGCGCCCTGCGCCGAGTCCGTCCCGTACAGCACGCGCCCCACGCCGACCTGGCGGATGAGTTTCACGACGAGTGCCGCCGTCTCCGGCCCGATGTCGCGGTCGACGATCGAGGCGACGTCGAACCAGAGGTTGTTCGCGTGCGGGTCGTGATTCTCGACGGCGGCCGCCAGCACGGCCATCGCGGCCTGCGCGGGCGGGTCGTCGTAGCCGGGACCGGCGCCCGCGAAGTGCGCGACCTGCACGACCACGTCCGGCGCGGCGGGCAGTACCTGGTCGAGGAAGATGCGCGCCTGCGCCGCGCCGTACGGCCGCTTCCTGCCGATGTTCGCGCGCAGGTGGATGACGATGGCCATGGCGTGCGCGTTGGCGGCCGCGAACACCTGGCGCAGCCGTGCGACGTGGGCCGGATCGTCCAGCTGCACGTCCGAATTCCCGATGTGCAGCTTGATGCCGTGGCCCAGGCCCGGCGTCTTTGCACACCGTTCCAGTTCCGCGAGCGCGTAGTCCTTCAACGGATTGAAGCTGCAGAACGCGATCAGGCGGCCCGGGTAGCGGGCCGCCTGCGCCGCCGTCCAGTCGTTCTCCATCCGCACCTTCGCGACCTCGTCGTCGACCTTGCGGGCCGGGCTGCCGGCCATGTAGGCGATGGACAGCAGCACGGCCCGCCTGATGCCGGCCGCGTCCAGCAGCGGGATGAGCTGGTCCGCGTCCAGCGGCACGAGACCGGCGGACGGGCCGAGCATGGCGATGTCGGCCGCGCTGAACACGTGCTGGTGGTAGTCCCCGGCGGGGACGGCCTGGGCGTGTGCCGCGCCTGCGAACAGCAGGGCGGCAAGGGGAGCGGCAAGGAGGGCGCGGATGGCATTCATCCTGCCAGTGTATCAGCGGGTGGCGCAGAACCCCGCATCGTCATTGGTGCCGCCGGCAGCCAGGTCGCGGTTCCAGTCCGGGCCGGACAGGTGCATCGTCGTGCCGTCCATCGTGTACTTGCCGTTCCACAGGCCGGAGAGCGTGCCCTGGACGTCGGTCACGTCGACGGTCCAGCCGGCCACCTTGACGGCGCTGTTGTTGGTGACTGCGACCTTGGCGCAGTAGCCGCTGGTCCAGTCGGCCGTGATCACGAGCTTCGCGGTGACGGCGCCGACGGGCGGCGGCGGGGGCGGCTCGGCCGGCGTCGCCGGACGCGTGGCGCACAGGCCCACCTGCGTCGACTGGCCGGGACGCAGCTTGCGGTCGTAGGCCGGACCCTGCAGGGCGAGGACGCCATTCTCCAGCGTGTACTGCGCGTTCCACAGCGACGTGATCGTGTCCTTGAACGGGACGGTCGTGCTCCAGTAGCCGGCCGTCGTGCCCACGTTCGTCACGGTCAGCGTGCCGCAGTAACCCGTGCCCCAGTCGTTCGATGCGTCCAGCTGCGTCTTCAGATTCAGCGGCGGCGGGGGCGGCAGCGGGTTCGGGTACGGGCCCGGTTCGGTCGCCGTCGGGTCGAGGAAGGCCTGCTTCACGGCGGTGAGCAGCGGGTTGTCGACGCCGTCCGTCGTGCCGTAGTTGATCAGCCAGACGATCGTGCCGGCCGCGCCTTCGCCGTCGCGCGTCGATTGCGCCCAGGCGCCTTTCGCCGCGATGGTCGCCGGTTCCTCGTAGCTGATGTAGCCGCTGGGCCAGTCCGGACGGTCCACGGGCGTGTAGCCGCCCGGGTAGACGCGGTAGCTCGTCTGCGTCGGCGCGTCCCAGGCGTAGATACCCTTGTCCAGGTAGCCGTACTTGTGCAGCATCGTGTAGCTCCAGCGGTAGTCGAGTACCGACCACTTGCTCAGGTCACCGTCCGTCTCCTGGTTCGGCCCCGTGAACGGCGGCGCGTAGTTGGCGCCGTAGAAGCCGATGCCCATGCCGAGCTTCGTGCGCGGCACCCCCGCGTCGACATACGCCTGGATGGTGCCCGCGATGGACACCGGCCGGCTCGGCGTGTGCCCCGTCAGCGGCGAGAACGTATTGCTGGCCCAGCCCTGGCCGAACCAGCCCACGCCGTAGCTCATGAAGTTGTACTGGTCGACGAGGCTGGCCATGCGCGCGTCGTGCGGCGTCACCTTGTCGATGTTCGTGTTGATGTTCCCGGCCGGGTACGTGATGATCACCGGGCTGTCCTGGTAGCGCGGGCGTGCGTTCGCTTCCTTGCGCAGGTCGATCACGAGGGCTTCCAGCAGCGCCGCCTCGTCCGGGTTCTTGCTGTCGATGCCTTCCCAGTCGACGTCGATGCCGTCGTAGTCTTTCGCGACCATGTAGTCGACGAGGTTCTTCACGAACGTCGGCCGGACGTCCGGCGCGGTCGACGCGAGGAAGCCCGCGTTGTCGCCTTCGCCGCCCAGCATGATCAGGGCCTTGATGTTCGCCTGGTGGGCGCGCTTGACCAGGAATTCCTCGACGGTCCAGTCGTACGCGGCGCCGGGGCCCACGTCGCGGTTGTCGTGGGCATTGCCCGCGCCCGGGACGACCTCGCCCGGCCGGCCCGACTTGCCGCCGCCCGGGCCGATGCGGGCGAACACGAAGTGCGTCAGCGCCGTCATGTCGACGTGCTCGGGTTTCTGGTAGTCGGCGTTGTCCCAGAAATAGCCGCCGTAGTAGCCAGTGACCCACTTCGGTTGGGTGCCCGGGGTGGCCGCCATCGCCGGCAGCGCCGCCATCAGCGTCAGCCCGGCCAGTACCTCGATTGCCTTGCGCATTCTCTGCTCCTAGTTGTTTCTATCGAGAAACAAGGTTAGCAGTGCGCTGCGGAAATTCCTTCCCCCATGGAAGGGGGAAGGCAATATCAGGCCGCCGCCTGGTCGCAAGGTTTCAGGATGCGTTCGTGCAGCTCCGGTTCGGCGTCGCCATACAGCTTGACGACGGTCGACGTGCGGGTGCCGTAGCCCGGGATCTCGATGCAGACGGCGGAGAGTTGCCGCTCGAGGTCGAGCGGGACGCCCGTGTCGGGCAGGCGCATGTCCGGCGCACGGGTCGTATCGGCCAGCATCTCGAAATACGCTTCCTCGGGCGCGCCCTGCAGCAGCAGGCTGGCGAACGTCGCCTTGGTGCGCAGGACCTTCGGCCAGGGCGCATCCAGCAGGCCGTTCGACACGCCATAGATGCCCGGTTCCAGCACCTTGCCGTTGCGCGCATCCGCGCCAGCGCGGTTCGAGAACCAGTACATGCCGTCGCGGTCGCCCAGGATCAGGTTGAAGCCGTTGAAGGCATCGGCCCCGGGCGCGATGCGTTCCAGGTAGGCCGGCGCGTCCACGTCCCCCTTGAGGAAATCGGCGACGAGGGCGCCGCGCGTGGGGGCGTCCGTGCGCCAGTCGCTCGGGGAGCGGATGTTGGTGAGGGCGGCGAATTTCGGGCCGTTCGGGCCGTCCTTCGTCACGCCCATCCAGCTGCCGCCGCCGCGCAGGTCGCGGCCCGCGATGATGTTGGGCGCGTCCGGCCACGGGCCGGCCGGGGTGGCGGGGCGATCGTAGTATTCGTCGCGGTTGGCGCACGCGACCAGCGGCAGGCCGGGGATCACGCGCCAGGCAAAAACGATCAGGCACATGTTGGGAGATCCATGAAGATTTCGGCCCGGCGCGGGCCGTCGATGAGGCCGTCGAGGCCGGCGCCGCGGGCGGCGGCGTCGAGCCGCGCGGGAAAGGCGTCGTCCACGCCCGGATACACTTCCATCCAGGTCTGCACGCCGGCGCTCGCTTCGGGGCGGCGCTTCAGTTGCGCCGGCACGCCCACGCTGTCCTGCAGTGCGCGCACGCGCGGCGCGAGCGCGGCGGCATCGCCCTCGCGCACCTTGTAATAGACGTACAGGTCGATCATGTGCGTCAGACGTCGAGCGTGTCGAGCGCGTACGGCAGCGGCAGGAAATCGAGCTTCGTGCCGCCGGCCGAGCCGTGGCGCACGTCGCCGTCCAGCGCCGCGAGCTTGATCTCGACGAGGACATCGGCCCCGCCCGCGCCGTTCGGCGCCGCGTTGACGATCATGCCCGAGGGCTGGTCCGGGTCGGCGACGGAATAGACTTCGTCGCCGGGACGCGCCGCCGCATCGGGCAGCGTGGCCAGCGCCATGCGGCGTTTCAGCTTGCCGAGGTACTGGCTGCGCGCGACGATTTCCTGGCCCGGATAGCAGCCCTTCTTGAAATTGACGCCGCCGAGCAGCTCGAAATTGACCATCTGCGGGACGAACTGTTCCTGCGTGCCGGGGCCGACCTGCGGCACGCCGGCGTGAATCGCCGCCAGTTGCCAGGCCGCGTTGCCGCCCAGCGCGAGCGATTCTTTCAACGCGGGCAGGGCGGCGATGGCCGCCTCCGCCGTCGTCAGCCACAGGTAACGGGGCTGACCGAAGGCGTCGGCGAGGCGGATCACGGTGCCGAAGTCGCCGTCGATCTTCGCATAGGGCGCGTCGGGCAGCGTGCCGGTGCGGGCGCCCAGCGCTTCCGCCGCCGCCGCGCCGCCCAGCCCGAGGACGGCGGCGTGTGCGGGTTCGTCGGTGGCGTCGCGCAGCTTCGCCTTCGCGCGCAGTACGAACATCGTCAGGCGCTTCTGCAGCGGCGCCTGGATGGCGCGCGGCAGTTGCAGGTAGATGTTGTCCGCATCGCGCCACATCAGGAACGTGGCTTGCAAACGCCCCTTCGGCGTGCAATAGCCGGCGAGGCGCGCTTCCAGCGTGCCGAGGTGCTCCACGTCGTTGGTGAGCTGGTTGTGCAGGAAGCCGGCGGCGTCGTCGCCGGCGATGCCGATCAGCCCGAGGTCGGTGACGGGGGCAACGAAACCCTGTTCGAGGTCGGCGGCGGCAAGCACGCGGCCGAAGTCTTCGACTTGGGTCGGGCTATCGGGGTGAAAGCGGGCGCCCTGGGTGGCGAGGTGTTCGATCCAATGGTTCATGACACGATTTATTTCCGGTTTGGCTGTATCGGCTTTATGATTACGGCCTCATTATAAGTTCGCCTTCAAAAATGCGCCGACGACGGCAAAAAACCAGGTCCAGCATGGCATTCATAAAAAAACTCATCGTCACCGGCGTCATCGTGGCCGTCGCAGCCGGCGCCGGCTTCCAGTGGTGGAGCAAGCAGCCGATCACGCCGGGCAACGCGGCCGTCATCCCGTTCGCCATCGCGCAGGGCAGCCACGTGGCAGGCGCCGCGCAGCAGATGGCGACGGCCGGCGTGCCGATCAACCCCTTCCTGTTCGGGGTGCTGGCGCGCGTCACCGGCAAGGCGGGCCAGATCAAGGCGGGCAGCTACGAGCTCAAGCCCGATACGTCCCCCCGGCGCCTCCTCACCCAGCTCGTGCGGGGCGAGTTCGCGCAGGAATCGCTGACGATCATCGAAGGCTGGACGTTCCGCCAGATGCGGCAAGCCATCGACGCGGCGCCGAACCTGAAACACGAGACGGCCAAGCTGACCGACCAGGAATTGCTGGCGAAAATCGCGCCGGATTACAAGGCACCCGAGGGCCTGTTCTTCCCCGACACGTACCTGTTCGCGAAGAATGCGAGCGACCTGTCGATCTACAAGCAGGCGCACGAGATGATGATGAAGCGCCTGAAGGCCGCGTGGGAAAAACGCGATCCTGGCCTGCCGTACACGGAGCCGTACCAGGCGCTGATCATGGCCTCGCTGGTGGAAAAGGAAACGGGCCAGAAGAGCGAACGCGGGATGATCGCGGGTGTCTTCGTCAACCGGCTGAAGGCGGGCATGCTGCTGCAGACCGACCCGACCGTCATCTACGGTATGGGCGACAAATACGACGGCAAGATCCGCAAGAAGGACCTCGAGACGGACACCCCGTACAATACTTATACGCGCGCCGGCCTGCCGCCGACGCCGATCGCGCTGCCGGGCGTGCAATCGCTCGCCGCCGCGACGGCGCCCGCACGGACGGAAGCCTTGTACTTCGTCTCGCGCGGCGACGGCACGAGCCACTTCTCGGTCAACCTGAATGAGCACAACAAGGCCGTGAACCAGTACCAGCGTAACCAGGCGCAGTAAATACGAATGAATGGAATGAATCACACCCGCGGACGCTTCATCACCTTCGAGGGCATCGACGGCGCCGGCAAGTCGACGCACATCGGCTACGTCACGTCGCTGCTGAAAGGCGCGGGCAAGCGGGTCGTCTCGACACGCGAGCCGGGCGGCACGCCGTTGGGCGAAAAGCTGCGCGACCTCGTGCTGCACGAAAAGATGCACCTCGAAACGGAAGCCCTGATCATGTTCGCCAGCCGCCGCGAACACGTCGCGCAAGTCGTCGAACCGGCGATCGCGCGCGGCGACTGGGTCCTGTCCGACCGCTTCACGGATGCCAGTTTCGCCTACCAGGGCGGCGGGCGCGGCCTCGATCGCGCCAAGCTGGACGCGCTGGAACAATGGGTGCACCCGCACCTGCAGCCGGACCTGACCCTGCTGTTCGACGTCCCGCTGGACGTTGCCAAGGCCCGCCTGTCCGCTTCGCGCACGCTCGACAAGTTCGAGATGGAGCAGGCTGATTTCTTCGCGCGCGTACGCAACGAATACCTGCGCCGCGCGGCGGAGTCGGCAGGCCGCATCGTCGTCATCGATTCCACGCAGACGATCGACGAGGTGCGCGCCGCCCTGCAGGCCGCGCTGGAGATGTGGCTGTGAGCATGTACCCCTGGCAAGAAGACGCGTGGACGCGGCTGCAGGCGATGCGCGTGCGGCTGCCGCATGCGATCCTGTTCCACGGCCCGGCCGGTATCGGCAAGGCCGATTTCATCGAAGCGTTCGCCCAGGCGCTGCTGTGCGAGGACGTGAGGCCGGACGGCCACGCGTGCGGCGCGTGCGCGTCGTGCGGCTGGTTTGCCCAGGGCAATCATCCCGACTACCGCCGCGTGCGGCCGGAGGCGATGGAGGACGACGCCCCCGCCGCCGAAGGTGACGACGCCCCCGCCGAAGAGAAAAAGGCGAAGTCGAAGACGGCGTCGAAAGAGATCAAGATCGAGCAGGTGCGCGCGCTGGCCGACTTCATGAACATCTCGACGCACCGCCAGGGCCTGCGCGTCGTCGTACTGTATCCCGCCGAAGCGCTGAACATGCCGTCATCGAACGCGCTGCTGAAGACGCTGGAAGAGCCGCCGCCGGGCACCGTGTTCCTGCTGGCGTCGAACGGGCTGGACCGGCTGCTGCCGACGATCCTGTCGCGCTGCCGCAAGTTCGCCTTGCCGATGCCGGATCACGCCCAGGCGCTCGCCTGGCTGGAAGCGCAGGGCGTCAACGATGCGGACGGCTGGCTGCGCGAGCAGGGCGGCGCACCGCTCGCGGCGCTGGCCCAGGCCGAAACGGGCAGCCGCGAAGAGCTCGACGGCCTGCTGCAAGTGCTCGCGCAACCGAGCGTGGATGCCGCGTTGCGCAGTGCCGACAAATTGAGCAAGGCGCCGCTCGCATCCCTCGTCGCGTGGCAGCAGCGGTGGCTGTATGACGTGTTTTCGTACAAGCTGTCCGGCGTGATCCGGTATTATCCGAGGTATCAACGGGAACTGGCGGCCCTCGCCGGAAGAGTGCACGTGACCAACCTGATGCAGGCGATCAAGTCCACGAACGAGCGCCGCGCCGTGGCCGACCACCCCTTGTCTCCGAAACTGTTTGTCGAAGACATGTTGCTTGATTACACTGCGCGCTGCGGTCTTTGAAGAGAGGATGATGATGAGCGTATCGCCGAACGGTCCGATCAGCGGCCTGCCCGCCGATCCGAACGCGCCCCAGCCGGCGCGGCCGTCCGTACTGTCGCTTGCCATCAAGGAAAAGGCCGCCCTGTACGCGGCCTACATGCCGTTCCTGAAAAATGGCGGCATGTTCGTGCCGACCAACAAGCCCTACAAGATCGGCGACGAGATCTACCTGATCCTGTCGCTGATGGACGACCCGAACAAATACCCGATCGCCGGCAAGGTCGCGTGGATCACGCCGGCCGGTGCGAACAACAACAAGGCGCAAGGCATCGGCGTGCACTTCCCGGCCGACGAGACCGGGCAGCGCGCCCGCCTGCGCATCGAAGAAATCCTCGGCGCCGCACTGCGTTCGTCGCGCGCCACCCATACCTTGTAATTTTCCGTTCCAACATGCCGTCCTACGTACACCGCCTCGCCCGCAGGGAAGACCTGCCCGTCATCGTCGACATCTACAACTCCACCATTGCATCGCGCGAAGTCACGGCGGACACCGAACCCGTCACCGTGCAATCGCGCGAAGGCTGGTTCGACGAGCACACGCCGGAACGCCGCCCGCTGTGGGTGATCCACGACGCGGCCGACACGTCGGACAATCCGGCCGTCATCGGCTGGTGCTCGTATTCGAATTTCTACGGCCGCCCGGCGTATTCGGGCACGGCCGAGCTGTCGATCTATATCGCGGAGGAATGGCGCGGCAAGGGCGTCGGACGTTATTGCCTGGAACAGGCGATGGCCTTCGCGCCCAATGTGCAGGTGCATACCTTGCTTGGCTTCATCTTTGGACACAATGCACCGAGCCTGGGGCTGTTCCGTAAGTATGGTTTCGATACGTGGGCGCATTTTCCGCGCGTGGCCAACCTCGATGGGATCGAACGGGACCTGATCATCCTGGGCAAGCGCGTCGCGTAACCCCCGTCATTCCCGCGCACGCGGGAATCCATACTGAGCCACAGAATTCGGTCAGCATGGGTTCCCGCCGCCGCGGGAACGACGGGTTACAATATCGGGATGTATATCGATTCCCACTGCCACATCAATTTTCCGGAACTGGCCGCCCGGATGCCGGAGATCCTGGCCAAGATGGCCGAGAACAAGGTCTCGCACGCGCTGTGCGTCTCCGTCGACCTGCCGGAGTTCCCCAGCGTGCTCGCCCTGGCCGAGCAATATCCGCACATTTATGCGTCCGTCGGCGTGCACCCCGACTACGAGGACACGCCCGAGCCCACCGTCGCCCGTCTCGTCGAGCTCGCCGACCACCCGAAAGTCATCGCGATCGGCGAGACGGGGCTCGATTACTACCGCCTGGAAGGCGACCTCGAATGGCAGCGCGAGCGTTTCCGCACGCATATCCGCGCGTCGCGCGAGACGCGCAAGCCCTTGATCATCCACACGCGCTCGGCCAGCGAGGACACGATCCGCATCATGCGCGAGGAAGGTGCGGGTACGGACAAGGGCGGCGTCGCGGGCGTGATGCATTGCTTCACGGAGTCGCTGGACGTCGCCCTGGCCGCGATCGAGATGGGTTTTTACATTTCGTTCTCGGGCATCGTCACGTTCAAGAGCGCGAAGGAGTTGCAGGCCGTCGCGCAGGCGCTGCCGCTGGACCGCATCCTCATCGAGACGGATTCCCCCTACCTCGCACCCATGCCGTTCCGCGGCAAGATGAACGAGCCGGGCTATGTGGCCCACGTGGCGGAATACCTCGCCACGTTGAAGGACGTGCCGCTGCGCGAGATCGCCGACCGCACCACCGAGAATTTCTTCAACCTGTTCAAGGCCGCGAGGACCTGACCCATGACCCTTCTCCGATCGATGCTGTTCGTCGCCGCGCTGGCGGCACCCGCCATGGCGATGGCCGACCAGTCCAGCGACTTTTTCCGCGCCGTGCAGATGGACGATGCGCGCACGGTGCGTGCGCTGCTGGGCAAGGTCGATCCGAACCAGGCCAATCCCGTCGGCGGCGAACCGGCGCTCGTGGCCGCCGTGCGCGAAGGGGCGATGCAGGTGTTCGATGCGCTGCTGCGCCACCCGGGCACGAACGTCGACGCGCCTGCTTTGAACGGCAACACGGCGCTGATGATGGCCGCGTTCAAGCACAACAAGCCGGCCGCCGAGGCACTGATCGCGAAAGGCGCGGCCGTGAACCGTCCCGGCTGGACGCCGCTGCACTACGCGGCCGCCGGCGGCGACGTCGAGATCGCGCGCCTGCTGCTCGCGCACGGCGCCCGCATCGACGCGCAGTCGCCGCCGGCCAGCGGCAAGTTCACGCCGTTGATGATGGCGGCGCGCGAGGGCCACGAGGACACGGCCGTGTTCCTGCTCGGCCAGGGCGCGGATCCGCAACTGAAGAATGGCGAAGGCCTCACGGCAGCCGAGATCGCGCGCCGGGCCGATCACGCCGCCATCGCGGCGGCGCTCGACAAGAAAGTCAAGTCTGGCCGCTGAGCCGGTCGTTCCCGCTTTCCCCGCCGCTTTCCCCGCCGCTTCCCCCGCATTTGTGGGCGCGCTTCCTCGAGTACATGTGCGCATCCGCATGCATGAGCAGGGTCTCGACCTGGTCCGCGTCATCCGGAAACAGGCCGATCCCGATGCTGACCCCGATGCGCAACGGGGCGCATTGCGTCGGCACGGGGCGCACGAGCGCGGCGCGGATCTTGTCGGCGCAACGCTCGGCGTCCTCGGGTGCGTGCAGGTCTTCCAGCAGCAGCACGAATTCGTCGCCGCCGAGGCGCGCCACCGTGTCCGATTCGCGCGCGCATTCTACCAGCCGCGCCGCCACTTCCCGTAGCAGGGCGTCGCCGGCCGCATGGCCGTATTGGTCGTTGACCTGCTTGAAATCGTTCACGTCCACGTACAGCAAGCCGAGCCGCGAGTGGCAACGCCGCGCCCGCGCGACGGCCGTGCGGATGCGGTCGAAGAACAGCCGGCGGTTCGGCAAGCCCGTCAGCTCGTCGTGGCAGGCGGACCGCATCAGGTCGTCGTGCAGCCGCTTGCGTTCCAGCGCCAGCCCGACCTGGGCCGCGACGAAGTGCAGCAGGCCGCGGTCGGCCGGGGAGTAGCCCGTGCCCGCGCGGTCGCGCAACAGCAGCGCGCCGATCGTGCCCGCCGGGCCGCCCAGGTCGATCATGAGCCACGTGTTCAGGCGGCCGCCGGCGACGTGGCGCACGGCGTCCGGCGCGAAGGTGTCCGGGGCCGTCGCCGCGGCGCGCCAGCGCGCGAGGCAGGCGCGCGAGGGCATGTGGCTCGCCGGGTCGTGGTCGCGCTGGTACACGATCTTGAAGCCGTGCTGCGGGGTGGGGTCGCTGACGACGACCATGCCGGGCGCGCCCACCATGCCGTCGAGGATGATGTGGATCTCGCCGCACAGTCCGGCCAGGTCGCCGGCGTGGTAGACGGCCTCGGAAATCGCATAGGTCGCGGCCTGGCGCCGTTCGGCGCGCTTGCGGGCGCTGATGTCGCGGCCGACGCCCAGGCGCAGCCCGTGGTCGGCGATCCAGCGGGCCGACCACATGACGTCGACGCGATGCCCATCCTTGTGCAGGTAGCGGTTCTCGAAGCCGACGCGTTCCTGGCCCGCCTGCACGCGCGCGCTTTCCATGCATGTGATGGCGCGGTCTTCGGGGACGACGAAGTCGAGCATGTACTGGCCGATCAGCTCGGTGGGGCGGTAGCCGAGCATGCGTTCGCAGCCGGCGCTGACGTCCACGATGATGCCGCGCCGATCCACCAGGAAGACGACGTCCAGCAACAGGTCGGCGATATTCGCCGACAGGGAACGGATCGAATGGACCATGGCGGCCTGCGAACGGAAACGGCGGATGGGAAAATACTAACATTCCCGTATGGAAAAAGGTCAAGGTATTTATGCATCGCCCGCCAGCTGTTCCATCGATCCGACAAACTGGCCGGAAAAACCCCGTCAGCTCGGCGCATCGGTTGCTTATAAGCATGGACATAATGCAAGCAAGATCCCCCACACTGAGGAACCCATGCTCAACGAACGCGAAATCGAAAGCTGCTACCTGGGGCAGTTTATCCCGGTCCACTACCATCACAACATGCTGATGGACCATAACCGGATGCACAGCTTCAAGTCCGCGATCTACCACGCGGTCAAGCCAGGCATGAAGGTCCTGGAACTGGGTGGCGGCACGGGCGTGCTGTCGTTCTTCGCGGCCCAGAACGCGGCGCAGGTGTATTGCGTCGAGTTCAACCCGGACATGGTGCGCGAAGCGCGCCGCTTCCTCGCCATGAACCCGAACGGCCACAAGGTCGAGGTCGTCCATGCCGACGCGTTCGAATACCTCCCGCCGGAGCCCGTCGACCTCGTCATCTGCGAGATGATCCATGTGGGCATGCTGCGCGAGAAGCAGGTCGAGGTGATCGAATCGTTTAAGCGCCGCTACCTGGCGCGCTTCGGCGGTCCGCTGCCGATCTTCATGCCGGAAGCCGTCATCATGGCGGCGCAGCCGCTGCAGCTCGAATACGACTTCGAGGGTTTCTATGCCCCGATCGTGCAATTCCAGCCGACCAACGTGATCTATCCGGGCACCATCGAACTGGCGCAGCCGGGCGTGTACGCGATCATGGATTTCAGCCAGCCCGTCGGCGACGCCATCGCGTGGGAAGGGCAGTTCCGCATGGAGCAGGGCGGCCGCCTGAACGCGCTGCGCTTCATCACCAAGAACGTGCTGTCCATCATCGAGGAACGGGGCACGACGATCGACTGGCTGAACCACTACATGATGCTGCCGCTGGCCACGCCGCTGGACGTGCAGCCGGGCGACGTCGTGCAGGTGAGCTTCGCCTACCGCGCGGGCGGCTCGATCCCGTCGCTGGAAGCGTCGATGCGCGCCGAGGTGGTCGAACGCGCAGGCGTCCCGGTGGATATGCGGACCGCCGAATTCGCCTGACATTGTCTTTCAATAATCCTTTATGTAGTATCGGATGAGTTTTGTCCGATAACAGCGGTTATTAATCCGCTCTTACATAAAGGATTTATCATGCATTTGATCCGGCGCAAACTTTTGAAGTATGCGATGGGTTCCACCGCCATCGCCGGATTGCCGCGCCTGGCGCAGGCGGCGCAGGCCGCCGATTATATCGATGCCGATGCCGCCATCGCCGCGGCCCAGGCCAAAAGCGTCGTCGCGGGCTGGAACGAAAAGCTGATGAATATCGGCTACAAGTCGTTTTCTCCACCGCCGGTGACTGCCCGTGCGATGGCGCTGTTGAATGGCGCCTTGTACGATCTGTGGCGGTATCTCGAGGTTCCGCAGGCCGTCGGGTCGAACCGGTTTTTCACGACGGCGATCACGCGCGCCCAGGGCGCGCACCCGCAATTCCAGGCGAACGCGCTGAGCGCGGCCGCGGCAACCGTGCTGAAGACACTGTTTCCCGCGTATGCCGTCGAGATCACCGCGTATGGCGCGGCGCTCGGCCTGGGCGGGCGCTATACGTGGCTCATCCCGGCGACCCGCATCGGCGAAGAGGCGGCCCGGCACATGCTGGATGCACGCGCGCACGACGGCAGCAACCAGCTGGGCGACCTGCATCCGGGCGCGTATTCGGATTACACCGGTTATACCCCCGTCAATTCCGCGGCGGCGATGGTCGATCCGGACCATTGGCAACCGCTCCCTTATCAGACTTGCGTGACGCCGTTCTGGGGCAAGGTAAAACCTTTCGCATTGAAAAGCGGCGATCAATTCCGCCCGCCCGCGCCGCCGTCCGTGTTTTCCGCCCAAATGCAGGCGGAAATGCAGGAATTGGTCGACCTGAATGCGAACCTCACGCCGGAACAGATTCGAATCTGCGAATACTGGGGCGACAACAGCCGGGTGCCGTGGGTGCGATTCGCCGAAATGCTGGCGTACCGGCAGGGTTTCACGCTCGGGCAGGAAATCAGATTGTTCCGCGCACTCGGCTTCGCGATGCACGACGCGATGGTCGCGACGTGGGATGCGAAAATGACCTACGACTTCGCCCGGCCGCAATCGGCGATCCGTACGGTGTTCGCCGGGGGCGCGTTGAAGAACTGGACCTCCTACCTGTACACGCCGCCGTTCCCGGAATATGTGTCGGCCCACAGCGTGTCGGGCCACGCGGCGGCCGTCGTGCTCGACCATTTCGCGCGCGGCCCGTTCCGCTTCCGCCAGAAGGCCTCGGCGACGGTGACCTTGTATTGGGATTCGTTCGCGGATGCCGCCGCCCAGGCGGGCTATTCGCGCCGTCTCGGCGGCATCCACTTCCTTCACGGCGACCTGAACGGACGGACGCTGGGCACGCAGGTCGGCCGGAAGGTGCTCGACCTCTGCGCGTAAGCAGGCCGGGGACGGCACCGTCCGCCCCCGGTTTCGCACCGTCCGTCCGCCGCCCGCCGCCGTCCATCGCAGAACGATTGCACGTTGGCGTCCATACAACTACAGTCAACGCATCGGGCGATTGACGCCCCTGTCTGAAGATGGAGCTGACGATGCTGGGTTTCCTCGTGTGGTTGGTGTTATTGTTCCTGTGCTGGCCGATCGCGCTGCTCGCGCTCGTGATGTATCCGCTCGTCTGGCTCGTGCTGCTGCCGTTCCGTCTGCTCGGCATCGGCGTCGAAGCCGTCTTCGAGCTGCTGCGTGCGATCGTCATGCTGCCGGCGCGCGTGCTGGGCGGGGGTGTCGGACGCTGAAACTTGACGTCCAGCCAGTGTGCGCCGATTAACAGACGGACACGAACCGTTCGCCTATCGTGCCCATACTGATGGCTTTCATTCGACTGCCATGCTTTTAAAGGAAATGACTATGCGCCTGGACATCTACCGCAGAGCCGAACACGACGGCAA
>CBIHRX010000079.1:0-22800 GCA_966212555.1 uncultured Massilia sp. | reverse complement strand
TCCAGCATGAGCATGCTCTGCTTCTGGTGATTGGGCAGCGGCAGCAGCTCGCACCAGCGGTTGGCCACCCAGCCGCAATCGTCCAGGCGGAACGGCGGCTGCACGGGCCAGCGGCTCTGCGGCACGTCGTGCAGCGACGCGAGCACGCGGTCGAGCGCGTCGGCCGCGCCCTTCAGGTCGGACGGGATGCGCACGATGTGGTCGTCTTCCAGCAATTCCGCCTCGGCCATCCACAGGCCGTTCGTCCGGCGCTCGCTTTCCACGACGTTGAAACGCGCGCCGCCGCGGCACACCACCTGCAGCAGGCCCGGCGTGGAGGCCGTCGTGTCCTGCACGGAGGCCAGCGTGCCCGCGGGCGCGAACCGCTCCTGTCCCTGCGGGGTGCGTACTTCCTGGCCATGCGTCAGCAACACGACGCCGAACGGCTCGTCCTCCGTCAGGCAATGGCTGATCATGTCGAGGTAGCGGACCTCAAAGATCTGTAGCGGCAGCACGCCATCCGGAAACAGGACCGTACTGAGCGGGAACAGGGGTAACGTGATCGTGGCCATGCGCGCATGATGACAGATTCGCCGCGCGGGACGGAGCACGATTGCACGTCCCGTCAGTCGTCCGGCCCGACGATCGGCAACGTGCGAACGGCCTCGGCCAGGGCACGCGCGCGCCACCCCAGGCGCGCCCAGCCGGGGTCGGGATGATTCCCCACGCGCACCGTGACGGCATGGCCGGGCGCCGCGTCGCAGGCATATACATAATCGCCGGCCTGCTCGAACGGCAGGCGGAACGCGTGGCCCGGCAGCACGAGCACCTGGCCGAACACGTGCGGCGCGATGTCGCGGTTGTGCAGCAGCAGGACGTCGCGCACGCCCAGGGTCAGGCGCACCTCGGCCGGCACCAGGCCGGCATGCTCCCCGCGCAGGACGGCCGCGCCGCGCGGGAACGCGAACGTGCGCTCGCGCGTCGGGTAGCGCACGGGCGCGAGCGCGGCCCACAGCAGGATGGCGACGAGGGCCAGCGCGGCGCCCCAGCGTACCCGTTGCAGCAGGCTCATCGTGGAGAAGTGGAAATGCATGGGCATGGCGTAAAACGCCCATTGTAGCCGGACGGTACGCCGCCCTGTTGTGCGCCGATTCCGGCCGTACCCCGGTATCCTGTCATGACGGCGCGCTTGCCATGCCGGCAATGGACCATTGCCACCTTTTCCCTTGTCGAGTACAGCGTACTGCATTCATGCCGCGTCCAGACCCATCGCCCATTTCATCCAACCGCTCTTCGCCGCGCAGCCCGGTCCACCTTCCCCTGCTCCTGGCCGCGCTCGCGTTCCTCGCGGCGCTGATCGTGACCTACATGGTGGCCGGCAACGCGCAGCGGACGGCGGCGAGCGAACTGGCCCGCAATTTCAACTTCCGCGCACGCGACATGGCCGCCAGCATCGACCGGCGCATGCTCGTCTACGAGGAAGTGCTGCTGGCCACGCGCGGCTTCCTGCGCGGCGCGATCGACGTCGACCGCGACGCGTTCGCCGAGTACTACGGGCTGCTGCGCCTGAACGAGCGCTTCCCCGGCATCGAGGCGCTGGGCATCGCCGCGATCATCCCACCCGGCCGCGTCGACGCGCACGTCGCGGCCATGCGCGCCGAGGGCTTTCGCGACTACGCGATCAAGCCGCCCGGGCGGCGTCCCGTGATCACGTCGATCACCCGCATCGAACCGTTTTCGGGGCGCAACCTTCGCGCCTTCGGCTACGACATGTTCAGCGAGCCGGTACGGCGCGCGGCGATGGAACAGGCACGCGATACCGGACATGCGGCCGCCACCGGCAAGGTCGTGCTGGTGCAGGAAGGCGGCAACGGCGGCCAGCCCGGCTTCCTCGTGTACGTGCCCGTGTACGACGCCCGCCTCGTGCGCGACACGGTCGCGGAGCGGCGCACCGCCATCGTCGGCTGGGTGTACGCGCCGTTCCGCATGAACGACCTGATGCGCGGCCTGGGCGGCGAGCACGCGGACGACCTGCTGGTCGAGATCTACGACGGCCTCGCGCCCACCGCCGACGCCCTGCTCTACCGTTCCTCCGGCGGCGGCCCCGCCGCCCGCAAGCCGCTGCTGAGCTACCAGACGACGGTCGACAGCGCCGGCCGCACGTGGACCGTCGCCGTCCATTCGGCGCCCCGTTTCGAGGCGTCGCTGGAGCGCCGCACGACGATCGCGATCGCGCTCACCGGCGTCGGCCTGGGCATACTGCTGGCGCTCGTCGTGTGGCTGCTGGCTTCGGAGCGCCGCCGCGCGCTGCAGCTGGCGCAGGGAATGACGGTGGAACTGCGCACCTCGCGCGACCGCATCGACGCCGAACGCGAACGCGTGCGCCTGATCCTGCAGACCGCCTACGACGCCTTCATCGCGATCGCGCCGGACGGCCGCGTCACGGACTGGAACCTGCGCGCCTGCCAGCTGTTCGGCTGGCGCGAGGACGAGGCGGTCGGGCGCAACGTGCTCGACCTCCTGCTCCCCGCGCCGGAGCGCGAGGAGTGGCGGGACTGCCTCGCGCACTTCGCGCAGAACGGTACCTGCGCGATGCTGACGGGCCCCACGGAAACGACGGCGCTGACGCGCGACGGCCACGCGATACCCGTGGAGGTCGCGATCACGCCGCTGCCTACGAAGCATGGCTACGGCGTGACGGCGTTCGTGCGCGACATCCGCCCGCGCAAGGAAACGGAGGAACGCGAACAGCAGCGCCAGCAACGGCTGGAGGAAGCGCGCGCCGCGCTGCTGCGCTCGCAGAAGCTGGAAGCCGTGGGCAAGCTGACGGGCGGCGTGGCGCACGACTTCAACAACATCCTGCACATCATCAGCGCCAACGTCCAGCTGATGCTGCGCAGCGACGACAACGGCCGCAAGCGCCTGCTGAACATCCTCGACGCCGTCGAGCGGGGCAAGAAGCTGGCCGCCCAGCTGCTCGCGTTCGCGCGGCGCCAGCCGCTGCATCCGAGCGTCGTCAACCTGGCCCAGCTCATCGAACGCATGGACACGCTGCTGCACCGCGCGGCCGGCGACAGCGTCGCGATCCGATTGACCATCCCGGCCGACCTGTGGAACGTCCTCGTCGACCCGAACCAGCTGGAGAACGTGCTGCTGAACCTCGTGATCAACGCGCGCGACGCGATGGAGGGCGGCGGCAGCGTCGACATCGTGCTGGCCAACGTCACGATCGATCCGGCCGACCAGCTGGCCTACACCGGCATCCGTCCCGGCGAATTCGTCACGATCGCCGTCGGCGACACGGGCAGCGGCATGCCGCCGGACGTGATGGAACGCGCGTTCGAGCCGTTCTTCACGACCAAGCCCGAGGGCAAGGGCACGGGCCTGGGCCTGTCGATGGCGCACGGCTTCGTCAAGCAGAGCGGCGGCCATATCCGCCTGGCCAGCAAGGAGGGAGAAGGCACGACCGTCACGATCTACCTGCCGCGCGCCCTGCAGGACACGCCCGATCCCGCGTTCGTGCCCGTCCCGCATTGAGCCGCATTGAGCATTCGTATCACCACAGCAGGAGATTGTTTGAGCACTACCTACCACCACCACGCCGACGCCCTCGACGCCGCAACGCGCGCGTCCGGCTTCGACAACTCGATCGCGTTCCTCGCCGAAGGCTACGAGTTCATGCCGCGCCGCTACGCCGCCCTGGACAGCGACCTGTTCGCGACCCGCCTGATGCTGCAGCGCGTGCTGTGCGTGCGCGGCGAAGACGCGGGCCGCATGTTCTATCAACCCGGCCGCTTCACGCGCCGCCACGCGCTGCCGGCGACGACGATGGCCCTGCTGCAGGACTTCGGCAGCGTCATGGCGCTGGACGGCGAGGCGCACAAGAAGCGCAAGGCCATGCTGATGTCGTTGTTCAGCCCCCTGGAGCGGCAGCGCCTCGTCGGCCTGGCCGCGGCCGAATGGCGCACGCGCTTCGCGCATTGGGCGGGCGAGCAGCACGTCGTCATCCACGACGCGGCCCAGGAAGTGCTGTGCCGCGCCGTGTGCCACTGGGCCGGGATTCCGGTCAGCGCGAAGGACGCGCAAGAGCGCACGCGCGAATTCGCACGCATGATCGCCGGCGCCGGCTCGGCCGGCCCGCGCAACTGGCGCGGCCACCTCGCGCGCGTCCGCACGGAGCAGTGGGCGCGCGCGCTCGTCGACGCCGTGCGCGCCGGCCAGGTCCAGCCGCCGTTCGACAGTCCCCTGAACGTGATCGCGCGCCACCGCGACGCCGACGGGGAGCTCATGCACCGCAAGGACGCGGGCGTGGAACTCATCAACCTGCTGCGCCCGACGGTCGCGGTGGCGCGCTACATCGTCTTCGGCCTGCTGGCGCTGCACGACCATCCGGAAGCGCGCGCACGCATCGCGTCAGGCGACGACGCGTACGCGACGTGGTTCATGCAGGAGGTGCGGCGCTACTACCCGTTCATCCCGGCGATGGGCGGCCGCGCCCTGCACGCCTTCGACTGGCGCGGGATGCAGGTGAAGAAAGGGACATGGGTGCTGTTCGACCTGTACGGCACGAACCACGACCCCGCGATCTGGGGCGACCCCGAGGTGTTCCGGCCGGAGCGCTTCGACCGCCGGCAGAGCAGCGGCTTCGACTTCGTGCCGCACGGCGGCGGCGACCATTACTCGGGCCACCGCTGCCCGGGCGAATTCGTCACGGGCGACCTGGTGAAGTCGGCCCTGCAGCTGTTCGCCGGCGAGATCGCCTACGACGTGCCGCCGCAGGACCTGACGGTGAGCATGCGCAGGATTCCGACCTTGCCGGCGAGCGGGTTCGTGATCAAGAACGTGCGCACCTGACGTCGTCCCTGCGAAGGCAGGGACCCAATTTTGTTTGCGTTGCGGCTGCGCGTAAGACTTGGGTTCCCGCCTTCGCGGGAACGACGGTTTTAAGTACGGTCAGCGGACGAGACGCCCATCCAGCACGCGCACGTGCTCGCCATTGCGGAAGCGCGGCGCGCCCTTCTCGGTGAAGGTGCGGTAACCGCCGGCCGCCATCTTCACGCGCACGTTCGTATAGGTTTCCGCCTTCATGTTGCGCTCGATGCGGTTGCCGGCATAGGCGCCGCCCACCGCGCCCGCCACCGTGGCGAGGGTGCGGCCGCGGCCGCTGCCCACCTGGTTGCCCAGCAGGCCGCCGACGACGGCACCGCCCACGCCACCGACGCCGCTGGCGCGCTCGGGTTCACGTTTGTACGTATGGTTCGAGACGACCGTGCCGCAGTTGCGGCATTGCGCTTCCGCGCGCGGATGGTGGTCGGGTGCGGCCTGGGCCGCAAACGGCAGGGCACTGGCGGCAAGGACGGCTGCGACGAAGGTGGCGCGGGCGGTGTGACGGATAGCAAACGCTTGCATGGTATTCCCCTTACATATCGTTGTAACAAACATGTGTACAGAGTAACGGTCATACCGCAGACTGGAAAGATTTAAACAGTATCAATTGCAAGTGAGTGTAACTGCCCATTTTTGGTGCAATATGGAATATTGCGTACCATAAACACATTATTTTGTCTTTTTGGTGCAACTTTTCGGTGCCACATTGCGAAAGTTTCTCTATAGTACCTATATGTGATTATTTGAAACAATTTACAAAAGACGGGTCGTTACCGCCGGCCTTCGTCGTCCCATGTCCACGCCCATGTCGTCACGTACCCTGCCCGTCATCGTCTGCACCGCCGTGCTGGCCTGCCCCGCCATGGTGCGCGCCGGCGCCGACACGGACACCGGCGACATCCGCACGCTCAGCACGATCCCCCTCGAGGAACTGATGCAGATGCGGGTCGTGACGGCCGCGTCGAAATTCGCCCAGCCGATCAGCGACGCGCCGTCGTCCGTGGTCGTGCTCACGACGTCCGACATCCGCGACCATGGCTGGCGCACGCTGGCCGACGCGCTGGCCACGCTGCCGGGCCTGTACGTGACGAACGACCGCAACTACACGTACCTGGGCGCGCGCGGCTTCCTGCGCCCGGGCGACTACAACAGCCGTTTCCTGCTGCTGGTCGACGGCATGCGCATCAACGACGCCGTGTACGACCAGGCCCTCATCGGCACCGAGGGCCTGATCGACATGGACATGGTCAAGCGCATCGAATTCGTGCCCGGCCCCGGCTCGGCCGTGTACGGCTCGAACGCCCTGTTCGGCGTGATCAACGTCGTCACGCGCGACGGCAGCGGCCTGTCAGGCGTCCAGGGCGCCGTCACCGTGGCCGGCCAGGGCGAGCGCAAGGCGCGCACCAGCTACGGCTGGCACGGCCAGAACGGCGCCGATGTGCTGCTGTCCGCCAGCGCCTTCAACCGCACGGGCCGCGACCTGTATTACCCGGAGTTCGACCTGGCCGACACGCCCGGGACGAACGGCGGCATCGCCCGCCACCTCGACTGGGACCGCGCCCAGAACTTCCTCGTCAAGGGCAGTTACGGCGGCGTGACGCTGTCGGCCAGCCACGTGGCCCGTACCAAGGGGGTGCCGACGGCATCCTTCGGCGCCGTCTTCAACGCGCCGAACCAGACACGCGACACGCAGACGAGCATCGGCCTGGCATGGAACGGCCAGCTCGCACCGGCGCTGGCGCTCGCGGTCCAGCTGCAATCGGGCCAGGCCGACTACCGGGGGCCGGGCTGGTATCCGGATGCCGACGGCGTCGCCCGCCTGAACATCGACGGCGCCCACGCGCACTGGTACGACGCCAGCGCGCACGCGACCCTGACGACTCTGCCGGGCCAGAAGATCGTGATCGGCGCCGAGCTGGGACGCGACCTGCCCCGCGACCAGACCAACTACAACGAGCAGCCCTATGAACTGCTGCTGGACGACCATCGCGACGCGACGCGCCGCGCCGTGTTCGTGGAAGACGAGATCCGCCTGGGGGCCGGCTTCCTCGTCAACGCCGGCGTGCGCTACGACGACCGCAACGACCCGGACGTGCACCGCTTCAGCCCGCGCGTGGCCGTCGTGGTCAAGGCGACGCCGAGCGACACCGTCAAGCTGATCGCCGGCAGCGCCTTCCGCGCGGCCAACGCCTACGAGATGTATTACGCGCTGCCGGAAATGAGCGGCGGCATGCTGCCCAATCCGCACCTGCGGCCGGAAAAGATCGCCACGCGCGAGCTGGTGCTGGAACACGTGCTGGCGGGCGGCGGCCACGCCACGCTGTCCCTGTTCCGCTACGCGGTGGACGACCTGATCAGCCAGCAGATCGACCCGGCCACGGGCATGCTCGTCTTCCGCAACATCGACCATGCCGATGCCCGCGGCCTGGAAGCCGCGCTCGACCGCGGCTTCGGCGCCGTGCGCGTGCGCGCCAGCTATTCCTGGCAGCTGGCGCGCGGCACCGGCGGCGTGCCCCTGATCGATTCGCCGCGCCACCTGGCCAAGGCCAACCTGACGGCGCCGCTGGGCTGGCGCGGCGGCCGCGTCGGCGCCGAGCTGCTGTGCAGCGGCAAGCGCCTGGCCGACCAGGGCGCCGCCGGCGGCTACTGCGTCGCCAACGTCACGCTCTCCGCGCTGCGGCTGCTGCCGCGCACCGAGCTGTCGCTCTCCGCCTACAACGCCACCGGCAAGCACTATGCCGACGTGGCCGGCCCCGCGTTCGTGCAGACCGCGCTCGCGCGCGAGGGCCGCACGCTGGCCGCGAAACTGGACTGGCGGTTCTGACGATGGCCCGCGCCCTCGCCCTTCTCGCGATCGCATCCGGCCTGGCCCTGGCGGCCGGCCTGTGTCGCGCCCAGGTCGAGGGCAAGGACCTGAAGGCGGCCTACATCTTCAACTTCGCCCTGTTCACGACCTGGCCGGATGCCGCCGGCAAGGGGCCGCTGTTCGTGTGCGCGAGTCCCGACAACCCGCTCTGGCCCGGACTGAGCGCCCTGAACGGCAAGCCGGTCAACGGCCGGCCCTGGACCGTGACGGAACTCGCGCATCCGAAAGCCGCGCGCTGCGACATCGCCGTGCTGGCGCGCACGATGGAGCGGCCGGCGCTGCCGTCGACGGGCATGCTCGTCGTGCGCGACGGCGCCGGCAGCAAGGCCGCCATCACGCTCGTCGAGGACGACGAACACATCCGCTTCGACATCGACACGCAGGAAGCGGCGCGGAGCGGCCTGCGCTTCTCGTCCCACCTGCTGCGCCTGGCGAGGAACGTGCTGTGAACCCGACGACGGCACGCCGCCCCGGAGAACTGAGCCGCATGCTCGGCGTGGGCCAGCTGCTGGCCGCCGCCGCCGCGCTCGGCGTGGCCTGCTGCATCCTGCTGGCCTACCAGTTCGTCGCGCTGCGCCGCAATCTCACCGACGACCTGAACGTGCAGGCCGCGATCATCGCCGACAACGTGGCGGCCACCTTGATGTTCCACGACCAGGACGCGGCGCACGAGATGCTGCGCTCGTTCCGCCACTCGTCGTTCCTGGCCGCCGCCACGGTGTACGACCGCCAGGACGTCGAATTCGCCGCCTACCGCAACGGCGCCGTCGACGAGACGCCGTCGCTGCTGCGCGACTGGACGCTGTTCACGCCGCTCTCGGTCGCGCGCCCGATCCGCTACCGCGGCATGGCGCTGGGCCGGGTCGTGCTGACGGCCGACACGGTCGGCATCCGCAACGGCCTGCTGCGCTACGGCGCCCTGCTGGCCCTGGCCTCGCTGGGCGCGCTGGTGACGACGTCGGTGCTCACGCGCCGCACCAAGGCCCGCATGCGCCGCGCCGAATCGCAGCTGAAGCACCTGGCCTACACGGACACCGTGACCGACCTGCCCAACCGCCGTTGCACGTACGAGGCGCTGGAACTGGAAATCGCCATGCGCACCGAAAGCGGCGGCCGCATCGGCCTGCTCTTGATCGACCTCGACAACTTCAAGGTCGTCAACGACACGTCCGGCCACGCCGCCGGCGACCGCCTGCTGCAACAGGTGGCCAGCCGGCTGCGCGCGACGGCGCGCCCCAGCGACCGCATCGGCCGCATCGGCGGCGACGAATTCGCCGTCATCGTCGCCCCGCTCGACGATGCGGCCGACCTGGAACGCATGGGCCAGCGCATCGTGGCCAGCCTGCGCCAGCCGCTGCAGGTCGAGGGCGTGGAAGTGATGCCCACGGCCAGCATCGGCGCGTGCGTGTTCCCGGACGACGCGCACACGATGAGCGAACTGCTCAGCAACGCCGACGCCGCCCTGTACCGCGCCAAGGGCAAGGGCCGCGACACGGTGGCCGTGTTCGAGCGCGAGATGATCCTCGCCACGCAGCGGCGCGCGCGCCTCGAACGCGACCTGCGCCGCCATCTCGAAGCCGGCCTGCTGGAACTGTGCTACCAGCCGCAATACGCCTGCGGCACGCGCAAGATGGTCGGCGTGGAAGCGCTGCTGCGCTGGCCGCATCCGGACCAGGGTTATATCTCGCCGGCCGAGTTCATCCCCATCGCCGAGGAAAGCGGCTTGATCGTCGAAGTCGGCAAGTGGGTGCTGGACCGCGCCTGCCGCGACGCCGTCGCGCTGTACCGCCAGACCGGCACGTGGCTCAGCATGGCCGTCAACGTCTCCGCGCGCCAGCTGCGCGACAAGGATTTCATCGGCGTCGTCGAGCGCACGCTGGCGCAGACGGGCCTGCCCCCGGACCGGCTCGAACTGGAACTCACGGAAAGCATGCTGATGGAAGACCTGGACGGCGCCGTCGGCTTCATGCACAACGTGCGCGCGCTCGGCGTGCGCCTGTCGATCGACGACTTCGGCACCGGCTATTCGTCGCTCGCCTACCTGCAGACCTTCCCGATCAACCACCTCAAGATCGACCGCAGCTTCGTCCGCCTGCTGCCCACGTCCGGCACGACGATCGCCGGCGCCGTGATCGCCCTCGCCCACGGTTTCAACCTCACGGTGGTGGCCGAGGGCGTCGAGGAACCCGAGCAGTTCGAATGGCTGCGGCAGGCGGGCTGCGACTACGTGCAGGGCTACCTGCTGGCCCGCCCGCTGCCGCTGGCGGCCTTGCGTGCGCGCGTACTCGAGGAATGCGTGCCGGCGGCGTAATCCGCCGTCCGCACTGGCGCGCCACTGCCCGGCATGGCATGATCGGGATTTACCGATGAGGTGCCCGATGATCGAACCCCACGTCCGCAGCGAGATCCTGGCCCGCCTGAGCCGCGCCGAGCAAGACCACGATGTACGCATCCTGCTGGCCGTGGAATCGGGCAGCAGGGCCTGGGGATTTGCATCGCCGAACAGTGACTATGACGCCCGATTCATCTACGTGAACCGTCCGGAATGGTACCTGTCGGTCGGGTTGGAAGAACAGCGGGACGTCATCGAATATCCCATCGTCGACGACCTCGACGTCAATGGCTGGGACCTGCGCAAGGCATTGCGCCTCTTCTGGAAATCGAACCCTGCGTTCATGGAGTGGATCCAGTCGCCGCTCGTCTACCTGTGCCGGGGATCCTTCCTCGGTGGCAGTCGCGCCCTCATGTCCGACGTGTATTCGACCGAAAGCGGCATGTACCACTATCGCAGCATGGCGAAGACGAACTATCGGGGCTACCTGCAAAGCGACCTGGTCCCGCTGAAGAAGTACTTCTACGTGCTGCGCCCCCTGCTCGCGGTTCGCTGGATGGAACGCTTCGGCACGCCGGCGCCTATCGAATTCGACCGCCTTCTGACCACGGTCGACGACCGTGCCCTGCTGGACGCCATCGATGCCCTGCTCGCACAAAAGCGCGCGAGCCCGGAACTGGGGCTGTCACCGCAGGTACCGGCGATCCAGGACTTCATCGTGCGCGAACTGGAGCGTCTGGAACACATCGTTCCCGCACGCTTCGAACGCAGGGACGTGGAGCCGCGCCTGTCGGCGTTGTTCCGCACCGTGCTGCGCGAGGCCTGGGCCTGACCGGGACGCGCGTCCATTCCCGATAGGTGGCGGCGAGCGATTTCCGGCAACAAACGGTGCTGAACATCAAGCCTTACGGCGTCCGCGCGACGATGGTATCTTGTCAAGGCAAGTCCTAGGGAACTCTTTAAGGAGAACACACGATGGCAGCGAAAAAGATCCTGTTGTTGACCGGCGATTTTGCGGAAGATTACGAAACCATGGTGCCGTTCCAGGCGCTGCTGGCGGTGGGCCACACGGTGCATGCCGTCTGCCCCGGCAAGAAGAAGGGCGACAAGGTCAAGACCGCGATCCACGATTTCGAAGGCGACCAGACCTACACGGAAAAGCCCGGCCACCAGTTCGCGCTGAACGCCGATTTCGCCGAAGCGAGCGCCGACGACTACGACGCCCTCGTCATCGCGGGCGGCCGCGCGCCCGAATACCTGCGCCTCGATCCGCAGGTCATCGCGCTGGTGCGCGGCTTCGCCCACGCCGACAAGCCGATCGCCGCCGTCTGCCACGGCGCCCAGTTGCTGGCGGCCGCCGACGTCATCCGCGGCAAGCGCGTGTCGGCCTATCCCGCCTGCGCGCCCGAGGTCAAGCTGGCCGGTGGAGAATACGCCGACATTCCGGTCGACCAGGCCGTCACCGACGGCAACCTCGTCACCGCCCCGGCCTGGCCCGCGCATCCGCAATGGATCGCGCAATTGCTCAAGCGGCTCGGGACCGAGATCTCGTTGTAACCGAACGCCTGGCGCGCTGCCTGTTCAGTGCGCCAGGTTCTTGTCGAGGAACGCTTCGACGCGTTTCCAGAAGTCGATGCTGTCCTCTTCGTGGCGCCAGCCGTGGCCTTCTTCCGGATAGACGACGTATTCGACGTTGGCATTCTTCGCCACGACGGCGTCGTGCATCTTCGCCGCATGCACGACCGGCACGCGCCGGTCCTGCGCGCCATGCGCCATCAGGAGCGGCTGGCGGATGCGGCCCGCCTGCGCCAGCGGCGACACGTCGGCGAAGGCCGCCGGATTCTTGAGCGCGTCGCCGATCAGCGTCGTCATGTCGTAGCGGCGCGCATCTTCCGACGCATCGCTCCGGACCGCCGTGAACAGCAGTTCGATGTCGGTCACGCCCGCCCATTCGACGCCCGCGCGGAACACGCCGGGATTGCGCACGAGCCCCATCAGGGTCGCGTAGCCGCCATAGCTGGCGCCCATGATGCCGATGCGCTTGGGGTCGGCCCAGGCCTGCTTGACGGCCCAGGCGGCCGCATCGGCGAGGTCGTCCTGCATCGTCCGCCCCCACTGCTGCCAGCCCGCGCGGAACAGCGCGGTGCCGAACCCCGTGCTGCCGCGGAATTCCGGCTGCAGCACGACGTAGCCGCGCGACGCCAGGAACTGCGCCTCTTCATCCCATTCCCACGATCCGCCCCGCACCCACGGACCGCCATGCACGAGCACGATGGCCGGCCGCGGTCCCTCGGCCTTGTCCGCCGGCATGGTCACATAGACGGGAATCTGCAGGCCGTCGCGCGCCGCATAGCGGAAGAAATCGCGCTTGCCCATCCGCTTGGGGTCGATGTCCGGATGGCTGCTGCCCAGTCCGATGATATGGCCATCGGGCGGCGTATACAGGAAATACGTGGGCGGCATGCGGTCGGACATGGCGACGACGGTCACGGCGGCCGGGTTGCGGCAATCGTTCGCGCAACTGATATGGTTGCTCGAGCCCGGCAGCAAGGCGTCGACCTTTTTCTGGATGCCCTGCATGGTCGGGTCGAGCCAAGCCGTGGAGACCGCATCTGCCTCGAAATGTACGCCGAGGACTTTTTTTGCCACGTAATCCTGCTCCAGGCTGCCCGTGAAATCGAAGCCGTCGATGTCGACGAACGGCTCCTTGTCGAGGGTTTTCCTGTTCAGGTCGAAAGCGAACAGGGCCATGCGTCCCTTGTAGCCGGCGCGCACGTACAACGTGTTCCGGCTATCGAACATCACTGGCATGAACGCCTCGTCCTGCAGGCAATCGCGATTGCTGATTTCGTCCCAGGGCCCCGCCGCGTCGGCGCGGTAGTACACGACGCACCGTCCCTTGCCGCCGGTGATGGCGATGCGCGGCCGGTCCGCCGCATCGAACAACCATCGCTTCACCAGCTCCGGCTGCGGCCCCTGCACCATGTCGGTGAGAAGACGCGTGCGCGTATTCAGGCGATACGGGTGCACGGCTTGCGGTTGCAGGTCGACGTTGTTCCAGCTGAGCTTGCCGACGATGATGTCGTCCGAGCCGTCGTGCGTCACGCCGAGGAACACGTAGTCGGCCGTCAGCACCCGGTCCTTGATCAGCGATCCGAGTTTTTGCTGTTCATGCCCCCAGTTCCCCGAGACCAGGTGCGTCAGGTGCGTCCCGTCGCGGTCGACGGCGAACTGGTCGAAATTTCCCTCGAATTCGATCTTCACGTTCTTGAGCGTGAACGTCAGGCGGTTGTCGTTGACCCATTTGACGTCCAACAAGCGCGCGCTTTCGAATGTGGTGATGGTGTTGACCTTTTTCAGGTCCGCCGTCTCGCGCACGACGAGCGCCTGCTGGCCGCTGTCCAGGCGATTCAGGAGCACGACGTAACGCCCGCTCGGCGAGAGCTTGACGAAATCGACGTCGGGATGACGGAAGAAGCTTTCGACGGGAGGCCTGTCGGCCGCGTGGACGGCAACGTGCGCAGCCAGCAGCGGCACGGCCGCACACACGGACATCAGGAAATGCGACAGTCGATTCATGAAAGCAATTGTTAGTTGAACAATCGCACATAGTTGCTCTAGCGGCAACTTTTGTCAATATCGGATCTTCGATTTACTTAAATGTAATGTTGCTCAAGCTGCCTCGGCGTTCGCAATCATGTCGGCCGGAATATGCGCACACACACGGTCGCGGCCGCCCTGCTTGGCGCGATACAGCTCTTCGTCGGCGTGCTTGATGACGACGCCGACTTCATCGCGCTCGTGATGCTGCGCCACACCGAACGACGCCGTGACGTGCAAGCCGGCCGGCCAGGCTTGCTGGTGCAGCGCATGGCGCAGGTTTTCCGCGAGAATCCGTCCCTGGAACACATTGGTCATCGGACAGACGATGAGGAATTCCTCGCCGCCCCAGCGCACGAGGCGATCCGACGAGCGGATGCCGGACGCGATGACGTTGGCGAACTTGCGCAGGACATCGTCGCCCACGTCGTGGCCGTGCGTGTCGTTGATCGATTTGAAGTGGTCGATGTCGATGAAAATCACGGCCATCGGATCGGCCAGCATGCTCGTCGTGCTCATCAGCGCCGCACGCATGCCTTGCCGGTTCAGCACGCCCGTGAGCGGATCGATGTGCGCCTGCCCGGCCAGGTCGCGCGCTTCCAGTTCCAGCGCCTTGTTGACCGTCCTGAGCAGCGCGACGGCCGCCCGGCTGTCCCGCAACTGCGAGCGCAGCGACAGCGTGAGGATCGCCAGCCAGCCGACGGCGCACAGCACCCACGCGGTAACCAGCCCCATCAACAGCGCATCCCGGCTGATCAGCTTGCCGTGCAGGCGGACAGCGTGCAAGGTAAAGAGGTGTTCGCCTTCCTTGGCCCCGCCGCTGATCATCACCTCGGCACGCGCGACGTTATCGACATTGACGGCGGAATACTCCAGCGACGGCTTGGCCATATCCTTCCACCATTGCGCCACGCCGAACCATTTGAACGGGATGACCAGCTTGCCGCCATCGGGCGGCAGGTCGAGCGCATCGATCTGGTTGATCTTGTAGGTCTGCCACTGGTCGAGCCGCGTCAGGCCTTCCTCCGCCTCGGCGAGAACTATCCCGAAGCGCGACGTCCCCGGTCCGGCATAGTGCGCTTCGATCGTCATGTAGTCGAAGCGGGACATGTCGAGGCCCGTGGCGCCCTTGAGGAAACTGAAGCCGAGCTTGCAGTAAGGCCAATCGATCTTGCGCGAGATGTGGCAGTGCACGATCAGGTCTTGCCCGCGCCGCTCGATCGACCCGACGGAGGCGCCGCCGCCGCTGCGGTCGTCTTCGATAAACACGGGAAAATGGTCGCCGGTAATCTCAACGACCTTCTCCATGCCGTAGTGCTGCCAGGCGAGCAGGATAGCGGTAACCACCAGCAGTCCGCCGAATACATAACGGGCGTAACCGAGGAGTTTGACCAATGGCTGGAGCGAAGTTTCTGCAGTAGACGCCGACATCATTAACCCGCATAAAGATTTCTTGTGGCATAGCAAGATACCTCACCGTTTCGGTGCATGCAAGAAAACTGACACGTGGTGTTGCCATTTGGTGTCGTTTGGTGCGACGGGCGAACAATTCGGGATCGCGTCTCCTGTGCGGCACAGAACAGAGTACGATGAGGACTTGGCCGATACTCAAATCGTCAACCGACGACGATGGAAAGCCCGGCCCATGGACAAGCACCCCTTCGACATCGGCACGGCCCTCGCCCGCATCGAGCAAGCCGTCCAACCCTGGCCCAAGGCCGCGCTGTTCCAGCTGGCCGAGGAAGGTTTTACGTCGACCTTTGAACAGCTGCTCGCCTGCATCGTCTCGATCCGCACGTATGACGAAGTGACACTGCCTGTCTCGCGCAAGCTGTTCGCACGCGCGCGGTTGCCGGCCGAGGTCGCGCGCCTCGCCTGGGAAGAACTGGATCCGTTGATCAGCCCCAGCACGTTCCACGAGCGCAAGGCGCACCAGATCCTGGCCATCGCGCGCGAGGTCGAAGAACGGTACGGCGACACCTTGCCGTGCGACCGCGACGTGCTGCTGTCGTTCGCCGGCGTCGGCCCCAAGTGCGCCAATCTGGTGCTGGGCGTGGCCTGCGGGACGCCCGTCATCAGCGTCGACATCCACGTGCATCGGGTGACCGGGCGCTGGGGTTACGTGAAAGCGTCGACGCCCGAGAAGACGCTGGCCGCGCTGGAAGCGACGCTGCCGCAGCAGTACTGGATCGACATCAACCGCCTGCTGGTGCCGTTCGGGAAGCACATCTGCACCGGCACCCGCCCGAAGTGTTCGACCTGCCCGGTGCTGGACATGTGCCGGCAGGTCGGCGTCGGCGACCATCGCTGACGGGCCCCACCCCGAGGGGGCTATCTTGGGGCGGTCGCTGTCGAGATAATGGCGGCCTTCCCTCAAGGAGTGCCCATGTCTTCGCTCAAACCGCTCGCAGTCGCCGTCTCCGGCCTGTTCGTCCTGACGCCCGCGCCGGCCGCGGACGTCGTCCAGAAAGTCAAACCGCCCGTCAGCCAGGCGTATGTCGACCTCGCGACGTTCTCGGGCGGGATGCCGGCGATGCCGGGCAGCGGCGCGGCCGGCATGCTGGGCAGCCTGTTCAACAAGGGCGGCGCAGGCGGCAATGCCTTCGGCCAGACGCAGGGCCAGAGCCAGGGCCGCTGGATGGACGTCGTCCTGCTGACCCGCAATAACCCCAACCTGAAAACCGCGACGCAGAGCGTACCGGCCGGCTCCAGGCTGGCGCCCACGCTAAACCTGCTCGCGCCGGAACCGCAACAGCAGCAGGCACCCGAGCACGATGTCCCGGATGACGCGCCGGCCAGGTTCGAGATGCCGAAGGGGAAGATGTACCTGTACTGGGGCTGCGGCACGGAAGTCCGCAAGGGCCAGCCGCTCGTCATCGATTTCGCCAGGATGGATGTCACGCAGTACAACAAGTTTTTCCAGAACCGCGGCGCCACGGCGCGCGTGCCGACGCCCGTCCCCGGCCACCCGGCATGGCCGAACAAGACCGATGCCCGCCTGCTGCCGGAAGGCGCGTCGATGGCGGGAGAGCATGCGTTTACCGGCGACGGCGTCGTGGACGGCTTCAAGTTCAACATCGACGCGGCGCACGACCTGATGCCGGCCGTGGAAGCGACTCGCAGCGACGACGGCAAGGGCGTGCTGTTCAAGTGGAAAGCGATGCCGCAGGCGACGGCCTGGTTCGTCCAGGCGATGGGCATGCGCGACATGGGCAACGGCGGCGACAACGAGATGGAGCTGGTCTACTGGACCTCGAGCGAACTGCCTGACATGGGCATGGGACTCGTCAATTACCAGCCTGACAGCGCGATCGATAAATGGCGCAAGGAGAAGGTACTGCTGCCGGGCAGCGCCACCGAGTGCGCCGCGCCAAAGGAAGCCGTGGGCGCGACGGCGATGAGCCGCGTGATCGCCTACGGCGACGAACTGAACATGGCCTGGCCGCCGCGGCCGAAGGATCCGAAGATCACCTGGGAACCGCAATGGGACGTCAAGGTGCGCCGCAAATCGGTCGCGTCGCTGATGCCGGGCATGGATTCGATGGCGATGAGCGCGGCCATGTCGGGGCACGACGCTGACGCCGCCGGCCCACAACCGACGCAGCCCGGCCCCGCCCAAGTGAAGACACCCACGGCGACGGACGTGATCACGCAAAGCGCGTTCGGCCTGCTGCGCGGGGTCTTCAAGAAATGACGCGCTGGAATTCCACGCGTTGGAACTCCATGAGCCAGTTCGTTTCCCAGGTCGCGCCGCCATCGTTCGAAAACGCCTGTTGCCAGCGGGCGCTCGATGCCGTGATGTCCGTCCAGAGGAAGCGCACGCGGATCGGTTGACCGTTCAAGGTGTCGTCGGCAAAAAAGGTGCCGGTGCCATCCTTGAACGTGCCGACGACCGGTGTGCCGAGGTCATGGGGATGGCGGCTGTCGAGCCACCAGATGGCCCACTGATCCGTCGCCGGATCGTACGCACGGATCGAAGCGGCGCGATATGTGCCCGACGGCAGTTCCAGCACGTTATCGTCGACGTTCGCCTGGCCATTCAATAGCGGTCGCAGGGAACATGTCCCGCGAAACTCTTCCCATTCGGTGCATCCGACGAGGCGTTCCTTCAAACGGCGGTGGCGGACCGTCCAGTGGCCGACGAGGAAATCGAAACCGGAGCATTCGTTCATGGTGTTCTCCTTACGCATGGATGGCCGAGCGGGCTGTCGGCACGAGCTTCATGGAATGCGGCGGCTTCGCCAGCCACTGCGACAACGACGGCGCCACGTCGCGTTGCCAGCTGCGGTCGAGCCGCTCCTTGAACACGGCCACGACGACGAGCACGTTTTCCCCTTCACGCACGGGCAGCCGCGGGAAATTGTTCGGGCTCCCTTCGGTGACATACCAGCCCTGCGCGAGTGCGCCTTCCCTTTGTAGAGCCGCCGTCATGCGCTCGCGGCAGACGTCGAGCAGCGCCGGGCTCGCGGCATCGCTCAGGCTGAACACGGTGATGTCGACCACGCCGCCGGCGCGCCCCGCCCTGCGCGCGGGATCATGCGCGAGACCGGCACCCTGCCACGCCGGACGCAGCAACAGGACATCGTCGGAATCGATCATCGTCGCGTTCGCCGCGTCGCGATGCGCCGCCCACACCGGGCCGCCGTAGAAATCCTGCAGCCCGCGCGCACGCGATGCCATGTCGGCAAAGCCGCGCAGCCAGACGAAGCGATCGGGGTCGTCCACGTCGCGGAACTGGCCCATCACGCTCATGCCTTCCGCTTCCTGGGACTCGACGAACTCGCGGTCGAACAGATCGATCAACGCGTCGCGCCGCTGCGCATGCAATGTGTACTGGCGTAGTTCGACGACCTGGGGATGTTTCGGTGGCATGGCTCGCTCCTCGTTGAATTCGATGTCGGCCAGTATCGAATACAATATCTGCCACCTGATGTCATATATTTCCCCATCATGCGCGCCAGCCGCCTGCTGTCCATCCAGATGATGCTCGAAACGCGCGGCCCCATGAGCGCCGCCGCGCTGGCCGAGGCGCTGGAGATCTCCGTACGCACCCTGCACCGCGACATCGACCAGCTGACCGCCGCCGGCGTGCCGATCTACGCGGAACGCGGCCGCACGGGCGGCTTCCGCCTGCTCGACGGCTGGAACACGCGGCTGACCGGGCTGACGCCGGCCGAAGCGCAGGTCGTCTTCCTCAGCGGCCTGGCCGGCCCCGCAGCCGACCTCGGTCTCGACAAGCCGCTGCAGGGCGCGCAGCTCAAGCTGATGACGTCGCTGCCGGAATCGTCGCGCTCGGAAGCGCGGAAGACGCAGTCCCGCTTTCACCTCGATCCGGTCGACTGGTATCGCGAGGCGGATGCGGTGCCGCACCTGGCGATCGTCGCCGAAGCGGTATGGACGGACAGGCAGTTAAGCATGTCCTACGAGAGCTGGCGCGACGAGGTCGAGCGGATCGTGCATCCGCTGGGGCTCGTGCTGAAGGCGGGGGCGTGGTATCTCGTCGGGGCGGCGGACGGCAAGCCGCGCACGTATCGGATCTCGAATATCAAAGCCGCCGCCATGCTGGAGCAGCGGGCGCGACGGCCGGCGCGTTTCGACCTCGTGCGGTACTGGGCGGAATCCGTTGCGCGCTTCGAGTCGGAACTGTATACCGACCATGCGGACGTACTGGCGACGCCGGCCGGGCTCAAGCATCTGCGCTACCTGACTGCCGCGGTCGCGCGTGCCGTGGCGGACGCGCGACCTTCACGACGACGGGATGGGCGGGTGGCGTTGCGAATTCCCGTCGAGTCGGTCGAGCATGGGGCCGGCCAGTTGCTGCGGCTGGCGCCGGAAGTGGAGGTGACGGGGCCGGCGAGGCTCCGGAAGGCCATCGTTTCCCGGCTGCGGCAGATGTCGGACATGTATGGGTGCTGACACCGCCCCCCGCAATCCGGCCAGTGCCGGCGGCCCTGTCGAACGGCCTACAATGGAACGCCCGGCCGGACACCCGCGCCGGCGCCGACAAGGAGAACAGCAATGCCCAACGTCACCGAACGATTCGACGCAGTGATCATCGGCGTGGGCCAGGCGGCCTCCGCCCTGGCCAACCGCCTGGGAACGGCCGGCATGACCGTCGCCGTCATCGAACGCCGCGCCGTGGGCGGCACTTGCGTGAACGTCGGCTGCACGCCCACCAAGGCGATGGTGGCGAGTGCCCGCGTCGCCCGCCTGGCCGCCCGTGCCGGCGAATACGGCGTGCACATCCCGGGCGCGCCCGTGGTCGACATGGCGGCCGTGAACGACCGGACCAGCGCCATCGTCGGCAAGAGCCGCGCAGGACTCGAGCGCTGGATCACGGGCCTGCCCGGCTGCACGCTGATCCACGGCCATGCGCGCTTCGAAAGCGCGCGTTCGGTGCGGGTGGGCGACCGGCTGCTGGAGGCGGACCAGTTCTTCATCGACGTCGGCGGCCGCGCTTCCGCGTCGAACATCGAAGGACTCGGGGACATCGATTGGCTCAGCAGCAGCGACATGGTGACGCTGCGCGAGCTGCCGCGCCACCTGGTCGTCATCGGCGGCAGCTACATCGGCCTGGAATTCGCGCAGATGTTCCGCCGGTTCGGCTCGCAGGTGACGGTGGTGGAACGCGGCGCGCGTCTCATGCCGCGCGAGGACCGCGAGGTTTCGGACGAGATCCGCGCCATTCTCGAAGCCGAGGGCATCGTATTCAAGCTGGACGCGGAATGCATCCGGGTACGCCCGCATCCGGAAGGCGGCGCGGTGATCACGCATGGCGGCAAGGAGCAGACCGTCGGCAGCCACATCCTGGTGGCCGCCGGCCGCGTGCCGAACGCGGACGACCTGGGTCTCGACAAGGCCGGGGTGCGCACCGGTCCGCACGGCCACATCGAGGTCGACGACCAGTTGCGGACGAACGTCCCGGGCATCTGGGCGCTGGGCGACTGCAACGGACGCGGCGCCTTCACGCACACTGCCTACAACGACTACGAGATCGTCGCCGCCAACCTGCTGGACGGCGAGTCGCGCTCGGTGAACGACCGCATCCCCGTCTATGCACTGTATATCGATCCGCCCCTTGGACGCGTCGGCATGACGGAAGAACAGGCGCTGGCGCAGGGCCGCACCGTACGCGTGGGCAAGCGGCCGATGACGCGCGTGGGGCGCGCCGTCGAAAAAGGCGAGTCCCAGGGCTCGATGCGCATCGTCGCGGATGCACAGACGGACGAGATCCTCGGGGCCGCCATCCTGGGCCCCGGCGGCGACGAAGCCGTGCACATGGTGCTGGCCGCGATGGCCGCCGGGATGACCAGCACACAGCTGACGCGCGTGGTGGCCATCCACCCGACCGTATCCGAGCTGATTCCGACGATCGCCGGCGAACTGGCCGAGCCGCATGCGCGCGCCGGCTGACGCGCGGCGCTGCTATGGCTTCTTGATGCGGGCATTGCTGGTTGCTGAAGGCACCTTCATGAATAAATTGCATAAAAAATGTTGATGCCCCTGGGCGTTTTCGTAATTGCCACCTGAACATCTGCTCAGCCAGACTCCTTTTCGACTTTCGTTGAACGAGGACATACGATGTTTTCAGATGCAGCGGCCAAACCGCTACGGACGCGCCGAGAATTCGCGCCCACCGACCCGGCAGACGGTCCGCTTTTTCTCATCTATATCACGCTGATCTGGATCGGGATGCTGCTCGGCTTCGGTCGTGAAATCGCGCGACATATCGCGAACAACGAACCGCCCTACCCCATGATCCTGCACGTGCATTCCGCCGTGTTCGTCACATGGCTGGTCGCGTTCATCGCGCAGATCCTGCTCATCGTTCGGCTACTGGAGCGAAAGTTTCTGGGCGACGTTCTTGATCCTGCACTTGACCAACGACGTGCTCACACTCGGCATCGGTATTCACGACCTGCTGACCCGCGGACGGCTGCATCCTGCCTACGTGGCGGGTATCGTCTGGAGTTTCGGCTGGCAAGTCATCCATGTCAGCCAGTATTTGTCGCCGGCCTGGTTACCGGTGGCGAAGATGCTGCTGGGGCATTAAGATTGTTCCTGAACATGGAGCCCAATAACATCACTCATCAATTCAGTTCGGCAACAAATCGGCGTGTGGCCAATTTCCTTATCGCGCTGGGCGTTCTGCTCTGGATTTGGCTGCCCTACTCGTATTGGAAAAATCTGCAGTTTGCCAACGGCTCGGTCAGCACGGTCGCGCAAATCATTGCCGATCATGGAGCGCCGGTCATCGTATTCCATGACAGGTCAGGGAACACAGTCACCGCCGTGCTGAATGGCTGGCGCCCGACAAAACTCGCAGTAGGGCAACGTATCGAGATTCTTTATTCTGCAAAGCACCCTGAACAGGTCGCGCTCAAGTCCCGTCTTTGGGCTGGCCAATGGCTAATCGCCATATCTGCAGTGGTGTTATGCACCTTTGGCTGGTTAATGCGTAAAGGGATTATCGTGTGCGGCCCGCTCAGACAATCACGGGGGAGAATCAGCTTTTGAATCGACATCCTGGCAAGGTCCGCATTGGATTGCGGACCTTTGGAAAGCACTTTAACGCCAAGGTTCACGTCAGTGCTGCTTTGATTGGTAGGCCTCCCCGGAGTCGAACCGGGCACCAACGGATTATGAGTCCGCTGCTCTAACCAGGCATGAGCTAGAGGCCCGAAACTGGTACATCCGAAGACGCTAAAAACTCGCCACTTGCAGTCGTCGAGCGGCTGAAGTGGCGAGAGGATATTGTTTTAGCGTGGGTCCGTCAAGCCTCAGCCGCTGTTGCCTTCCAGGAAGCTCTTCAGCTTGTCGGAACGCGACGGGTGGCGCAGCTTGCGCAGCGCTTTCGCTTCGATCTGGCGGATGCGTTCGCGGGTGACGTCGAATTGCTTGCCGACCTCTTCCAGCGTGTGGTCGGTCGACATTTCGATGCCGAAGCGCATGCGCAGCACTTTCGCTTCGCGCGGCGTCAGCGAGTCGAGCACGTCCTTGACCACACCGCGCATCGAGGCGTGCAGCGCGGCGTCCGAAGGCGCCAGCGTGTTGTTGTCCTCGATAAAGTCGCCCAGATGCGAATCGTCGTCGTCACCGATCGGCGTTTCCATCGAGATCGGCTCTTTCGCGATCT